>JBMYVD010000001.1:0-101954 GCA_049606035.1 Candidatus Poseidoniaceae archaeon
CGGCACATTCTGCTTGGGTAACTTCACCCGTTATCGATTTGCGTCCAAACCAAAATGGCAAAGCATTGCCCGTGCAATTCAATCTTCAAGGACAGAATACGCCCGGAGGAGAACTAGGCTTCCAATTCAGGACTTCTTCCAATCCAAGCACTATCTCAACACAATCATGGCAGGGCAGCGATGGAACTGTGAATACCACCTTCCCAACAGGAATTTCAGACCTAGACATTTCACAAAACGCCGATTTTGTCCAATATCGAATCAAGTTCACAGTAACGGACCTTGTTAATTGGGATGAGCCCGATTTAGACTCCATACTAATTAGGTCAGAACATGCTGCATTTGTTTCACCACTTCCCAATCTCCTCCATCCTCGAGCAGAAACAGTACACATTCAAACTAGTCATGACATTCTTGGCACAGGCCTAATGTACCTCGAAATTGCACCTTGTGACACATTCGGTTCAATCACTGGACAGTGGACTAGACTAGCCCATGACGGCACATCATTTTCAGTTTCAGATTCACAAAATATTCTGATAAGCAGCTATGGAGAAGTAAATTCCTCCTCGCTAGGAGAGACCTTGGTTGATTGGTCATTTGACTTGGGAGATCTTACAGGAACGGATTATCTCTGTATGAAGGTAGGAAGTTCCGGTGAAGAGACAATAGAGTTTGCACACAACAATCCAATCGAAATTGACAACCTTCTCGAAGTCAGTATTACCGGATTGGGAGAATATTCAAATCAAGATACAGTGATTGGTGGAATCCCAATCAATGTGGGAATAAATCACACGTTCCCATCAACAGGAATGACCTTGTCGAGTGGTGACTTGCAAGCAAGAATAAATTTTAACATTCAAGTTAAAGATCCAATCTCAAATAATAATTCAGGATGGGTCAATCAAACCACTCCCTGGACTAATCTCACAATCGGTCAAACCGATATTATCCCGTGGACTTTACCTAGCGATGTTTCGGGAGTTGTGGACATTTCAATAGACGCAAGGAGTGACCAATCGTTTGAAGTTACCACGAACTCTAGCAATTCAAGCCTGATATTAGATAATCAAAATCCTATAATTATCGATTCAATACCTAGCAATCAAGATTATCTTGATAGCGAGCAGGATAGAGAAATAAGTCTACTAATCGGAGATGTATCTGGATTCAATATTGAGGAAATGGATTTGCAAATTTGGGTTCAAGGCATGGATGATGGCTCAGATGGCTCATTTCCCGACGGTACACCACAAAACAGTGAGTATAGAGACATTAACTTCACATTAGAGAATGAGGGTAGTTTTTGGTGGTTTAATGGAACTCAATCCGATGATGCAAATGAAGACCAGCAATTGGTATACCTTCGTGTGATTGGGGATGACCTCGCCGGATTTGAAACACTTGACAACAGTGTTTGGTGGAAAACAAGAGACGCAAGAACATCTGTGGTTGAGAGAATTTACAATTTGAATTCCAATCAATTTTGGGAAGTTTCTAGAGACATTTCTTGGCAAATTGCAATCACAGATTCTAATGCTCTAAGCGACATCATGTCTGTAGAAGTGATACTTGGAGATAACGACCAGTTCGGAGTAAGTTATGATGTCGCAGACACAATTTGTAGTTCACTGGGAACCTACATTGACTCTGATAGAAGCGCATGTAGTCACAGTTTTGTGGACAATGAAATGCTATTTTCAATAACTCTGTATGCAAGTTGGGAAGTCGATCTTTCCACTTTAGATGAGGGAGAGATAAGAATCAAAGTTACAGACATAGACGGAACCAGTTCTTTTGAATTCGAAAACCTGTGGACATTCTCTGATGATTTTGATTTTTCAATAGACCAGATATATGACCAAACAGGATACGTGATTGGAGATATAACAAATGATTCTATTTTGCAAACTGGTGATGAAATAAGAATAGTTGGAGAGGTGACACATTCCCTCTCAGGTCTTCCCTATGAAGGCGAATTGTCAATGAGTTGGTGGGGCCTACTACAAGCAGAGAATTGGTTTGGTTCCTCAACAATCGAAGTTTTTGAAGGGAAAATAGACACAACAATCACAATGCCTTCCACAGGAGGCCTCATGGATTTCCAAATTGCTTTCTTGGACCCTTGGGAGACTAGAACCATAGGAGGAATAGAATTACCGTTATTCATCGTTGATGGAAATGCCCCCCTCATCTTAGATTCAAGTATAGATGAACTGTCTCGATACCATCTAGATGATGTCGGTATAGGTGTAAACATCGACGAGGACGTATCTTGGAGTGGTTTACTAAACCTGACATGCAGAGTCTCATCTACAGAGTTAACTTGGGAGGCGATTACAATTTCATTGGAACCATCAAACGTGTTCCAGGGTAAGACATTGTTTTCTTTTAACTTTGATTTCTCTGGCCAAGGTGACCCATCATTGCTTTCACCAGAAGCGCAATTAGATTGCTGGGCTGCAGGGTATGATGACTCTGGATGGCCACTTTCTTTCACCACTGAATTGGCAGATAATCAACCTTGGATTTCTGTTCCACTTAGCACAGTTGGACCAAATATCGAACTTCTAGATGTGAAACTAGAAGGTAAAATCGAAGCAGGAAAGGAATTGCGTGCTGAAATTACTGTGAAAAATTCGGGAGAAAGCCTACAAGAATCATTCAACATATCGGTTTACACTATCGTTGGAGATGAGAAGACTCTGGTTGGGTTGTATTCCCAATCCCAAATAGCATCGGGACAAGGCGTGGTAAAGCGCGTGGCCATCATGGTTCCTGATGGAGACTGGGGAATTTTGGTGGTTGTTGATGAGGAACAGAAAATTTGGGAATTAAATGAAGATGATAACACATTCACAAAGTCCTATTCTGCACCTGATGAGGTTTCTTCGCTTACTTACATCCTTGGAGGCGGAGGGCTTCTTGCGGTTTTACTTCTGTTCGTTGTCCTAAGAAAACGTTCAGGGAATGAGTTAACTGAGGCAAAGAATTTACCATCCATAGAAGATTTACCAAGAAGCGGCCCTCCACAATCCAATAGAATTTCGTCCGAGCCTCAGGCTCCTGCAAAGCCAAAAAGAGGCCCTCCACCAAAGAAGGTGCAGTCAGAGCCCACACCTGTCGTAACAAACGTTGCAGACGCTATGGCTAAGTTGTCCCTTGACGCGCTACCTGGCAGGGACGTGAAATCAGAAACCGTTCCAAGTTACGAATCATTACCACCGGGTGGCGATTATGAATACCTTACTGAGGGCACATTCTATACTGGTTCAGGTATCGGAAAGTGGAAGCTTGAAGAAGATGGAACATTCACAAAAATTGAGTGATACTAATGTCAGCAGAAACTGAAGATGTCAAACGTGTTCTAGCAATATGCTTCAGAACTGGTGCATCTCAAACCGCTGATGATGTAGAAAGAATTCTCTCATTTGACATGGGTTGGATGGATACTGAAACCGCTCACAATGCCATCAAAGCACTGATTTTTGCAGGATGGATAAAAGATGACGGAGGTTTACTATCCCCAAATTGTGACATAAGAGGCATAAAGGCTCCACTAGGTTGGCAACCAAGACCATCAAGACTCACTGACCCCGTGGTAAATGGAGTTGCGAAACCTGTTGAAAAGGATGTGGAGACTCCAAAAATTCCTTTTGTCAAGAAACCAGAAACTGTAAGTTCATCTAACTCGGATCCAAGAGCAAGAATGGAGAAACGTTTAGCAAAATTCATCGCAAAGCAATCGGGAATCGAACTAGGAGAAATTAATCGACGAGCAGAAAGAAAAGTTAAGGCTTTGAGATACTGTACTATGTGGTTAGCACTTTGCTTAATCAGTAGAGAGCAGGACCTAGAGATGGGCTCGATTATCGATTCATTCGCCAGCGGTTGAGTTTACTTCTGACATCAGCAGTAGAACTGGTAGAACGATTATTGAAAGTATCAGCGAATAGGTTACTGTCAAAGCAGTAACTAGGCCAAATTGTTGCACTACTGGCATCGGAGAAAACAGCAGCACAAGGAAACCTAGTGAGGTAGTTCCAGCAGACAATACAAGAGCTACTCCGGTTGTTGAAATCGTTTCTTCTAATGCTTCCCATACATCCTCGGTCTTTTCTCTTTCAGACTCGAATCTTCTCCACATGTGGATGACATAGTCTATTCCGATACCGAGAGATAAGGCAGTTACCATCACCGTCAAGACGTTCCACTTGAGTGATAGTACAACCATTGAACCTACCACCCATAGCGTTGCTAGTACAACCGGAGTGAGTACTACAATGGCCGGTACTGGTCTGCGTGTTAGCAGCAGTAGAACAACAAATGACACAATGAATGAAATTGCAGTAGATGACAATTGAGAAGAATTCAAACCATCCAGAACATTCTGTAATGCGACTAAGTCACCTGTGACATACACATTCGCAACTCCGGACAATTCACTTCTCAGTTTCCCTGACTCAGATTCAGTTCCCAATTCTTCCTCGAACCACTGAACGACACGGCTGGTATCATTAGAGGTCGATGCGTCAACTCTTACTTCGATTCGTATGTGTTTTATTTTGTCGCCATCAAGGTCGACAGTATCTCTAACTCGGTCAGCCCAAGAAGCCCCGGTGTATGGGTCTGCTACCGAGGTGTTTTGGGAAAGGCTGACGAAAGCGGCACCCAAATCAAATTGTTCAGCGATACCTCTGCGCAGGTCTCCGTTAGTAATCACTAAACCATACGATTCTCCAAACAACACGTCGTTGTCAACCGCATCATAGAGAACCTTGTAAGGGCCCTCATACGAAGGGATTGAATCAACTCCTCCTCCTCCAACCACATCATGATTAGTGGCTAAATCATTGTGCAAACCACGCATCTCGTTAAGCAATATCAAGTCGCTATCGATCTCTTCATTGGACGAGGATGGCTCCATCAAAACGTAGACTACTTTCCATCCTGCACTTTCGTAACTCTTGTCTAGTTCCTCTCTGACTTGCATAATTTCCATTTCTTCATCAAGGAAATCAGTTAGGTCGAATTCAGTTTCTAGACCCATGGCACCGATGATTGAAACACCTGAAATTATCAAAGCTATAATCAAAACCAATACTTGTTGGGAGCGTTGTAAATCTACCAATTTCTTAGACAGCCTTGGCATTCTAATTGGCTCAGCAGGGGTTTTGTCGTTTGCTGAGTCGATAACAACGTGTAGAGCGCCTACTACCACAGTTGCATTAACAAATGCAGAAATAACTCCCACTGCAAGTGCTATTCCGAATGTTTCCAAAGGCGGTAGTGGTGATATGATGTTTGCTAAGAATGCTGCAACTGTTGTAATCACAGCAAGGCCAAGTGGCGTAGACAACTTGCCACACGATGCAAGCCATGCTTCAGCTGAGTCTCCGATTTCTCCTTTGAATGAGTTGTATCTTCGCTGAAGATGTATTGAGTAATCGATACCTAAGCCGAGAACGAGTGGCGCAACTGCGACTTCAAGAGCAGTAAACCGTGCCCCCGACAAATTCAGAAGACCGTAAGTCCAAATCAATGCTGATGATAGACCAACAAGCGGGAAAACTACTCCTTTTACGCTCCTAAATGAAACTGCAAGTAATACAACAACAACAAGTACAGCTAGTAGGATTAGAGTTGCAAGGTTGTCAAACGTACCCTCATCGATATCGTGGGAAATTAGGTCGAGGGATGCAACTCCATAGTTCAGGTCAGAATTAGAACTCAATTTCTCAAATTCTTGCCTGAGTTCGTCTTGCTTGATTTTTCTTTCAGAGTTACTTACGTTAGGATCTATCTCTAATATCCATAGCGTAGATGATGCTGAAACTACTGGTGACCCCTCTTCTCCGTTGGTTTCAATCCAAAGACAGATTTCTGTACCGTCGAAATCATTGTTCAGCATTCCATCCAAAATAAACTGAGCAACTTCTCTTTGCTTTGAAACATCACCTGGACAATCTGATTCGTTGACATCGATAACAAGATTAAGCATCTCTTCCCAAGAATCTACTGTCGAGAGTTCAGTCCCATTCGCTTCCTCGTCAAGAGCAAGTTGTAAAATCGAGGGGGCTGTTATCCAATTCACAACTATGTCTTGCCTATTTTTGCTTTCATTTTCTATGACGCTCAAATGAGAATTCATAAGATTTAGTGATTCCATGTCG
This sequence comes from Candidatus Poseidoniaceae archaeon, assembly GCA_049606035.1. Lineage (GTDB taxonomy): Archaea > Thermoplasmatota > Poseidoniia > Poseidoniales > Poseidoniaceae > MGIIa-K1. The sequence goes on from JBMYVD010000001.1 coordinate 6,177, forward strand.
AGTACATTTCCGCCGTCGTCTCTGGTTACATGAACGAATAGCGGCCTTGTTTCATTGCTGAAATGTTCACTTATCCTGTCATGAGCATCCGATGATTCCGAATCAGGTGCGAAATCGGATAAATCCGTGTGGAACGAGGGAGTGTCTACAAATGCCAAATCCGCAACCAGCCCGATTGTCATTGCCGCAGAGAGAATCAGAATGGGCCATGAGAATTTGCGGAAGCGGTCGGATTGACCCCGCAGCCTTTCCTCGATTGCGGGTAAACTCACAAACGTCCGGGGCCGTATTCAGTACAAAAGCGAGAAGGGTCGAAACATCAAAAATCGGGGAATTTTGAGCAATTACTTTTCTCTCCAAAAAATGTTGATACGGCCAAAGGTTCTTGAAGGCGAGGCTGACCGCAAAGAACGGTCACTATGCCGGTTAAAGTTCTAGCACGCGACAACAACGAACTAAGAGTACGCTTTATCGGAGAGTCTCATACCTCTCTACAAGTACTCCGTGAAAGACTGAACAGCGACAAGGGAGTCGATTATGCAAACTATTTCCCAGGACATCCAGATCTAGATGAGCCTGAATTCTTTATTCGCACAAATAAGGGAGTTGACCCAGCCAACCTACTCAAGAAATTGCTTGGAGAAGTGCAGGGCGATTTCTCTTCACTGAAGCTTTGAGATGTGTTAAACCATGTCCGTGAAGGATGAGGTTGCCGATACAATCGGTCTAACTGGTTATGCAGTTGATTCTGAGGGTATCGGTGGAGTTCTAAAATCAAGAGTCGCTGATTTTAGAGTCGATGAAATTTCAACCAAGATCAGTTTAGACCCTCGAGGAAGATTCACTGCAGCCAATATCACACTTACTAATTGGGAGACGAATAGATTCATCGGGAAACTTGCAAAGGCCTGTGGAATATCTAGAAACAGAATTTTCTTTGCAGGAACAAAAGATAAGCGAGCCGTTACCAAACAAGTCTTCATCATCGACGCTCCTCAAAACAAAGTCGCAAAAGTCGAGATTCCGGACGTGGAAATTGAGATAATGGGTAGGACCCATCAAAAAATCGGTTTTGGAAATCACAAAGGCAACCGATTCACAATTGTAGCAAGAGGTTGCTGTCATTCAGATGGTAGTCCAATGACAAATTCTGAAGCAATGGAGAAGATCGCTCACATTGAAGCGTTAATGAAAGCAGAACTCGGAGAAGGATTGTTCCCTAATTGGATTGGACCACAAAGATTCGGTTCAGGTCGCCCGGTTACTCCAGTTGTTGGACGCCACGTAATTGCAGATGATTGGGAATCTGCAGTGATGTCATACCTTTCAATGGAGGGTGATGAAAATGAGGACGTTTCAAATTTTAGAAAAACAATCCGAGAGGAAGGGATCAGTGAAGAAGCGCTGGAAATGATTCCACATTGGTTAGGTTTCGAGCGAGACATGCTCAGACATTTACTTGGAAATCCTGATGACTATGTAGGGGCCTTCAGGAAATTACCAAACAACCTGCAACTCATGACGGTCCACTCATTGCAATCAGTTGTCTTCAACAAAACAATTGAAGCAAGGATTGGCGCTAACATTCCCCTCTCAACACCGATTCAAGGAGACATTGTCGGAAGAATCGATGAGAATGGACAATTAGAAACTTCATCTTTGGTAACTGTCGAGGAAAGGACACTTGACAGAATTTCTAGAAACTGCAGCCTAGGAAGATTGGCTGTAACCGCACAACTACCAGGCAGCAGCATGATGAAGCCAGAAGGAGAATTTGGAAAATTAGAATCTGCTGTAGTCAAAAAGATGGGCCTTGGAGAAACAGATTGGCGAGTTGAAAAAATTGGCAGATTAACAACGAGAGGCACTCGCAGACCTCTAGTCACGACATTCAGTGATTTCCAGTACGAACCTGTTCCTGTGGCAGGAGAAGAGACTATGGGAGAAAAGTGGGTTGAAGGACCCAAGGATGACGAATTGTGGCATCCTGAAGGTGCATGCATAAGATTCAGATTCACACTCCCATCTGGAAGTTACGCTACGACACTTCTACGTGAGTTCATGCGTACGCCACTAAAGCAACTATAGAATTCGTGTTGAGTCATCCTTCACAGGATAACTAAAACAATCTTTGCGGTAATCAAAGAAGTCCCATTGATAGAACTTCGATTTCACCGGTGCCATGAATCGCACGCATGTTTTCTTCGAAAACATCGGACAGACCGGAGCCATCGTTCATGACGACGTGTACTTGAATGAACTTCAATCCAAACGCTAGTGGCTTGGTTTCACACAGTTGGACGTCATATACGTCGTCCTTAAGTGCTTGAATTTGAGTTACTATATCCTCAGCAGAAACATCTTCTACATCAGAATCAGGCATGACTTTGTAAGTTAGTGCAACCATTCCCATAATATCACCAGTTTAGGTTTCAAGGACCCTGGAATCCACACGACGGACAAACGTAGGTTACACCTTGGTTTCGGCAGCGTGGGCTGCGGCCAATTGGTGTGCCACATGTGGGGCAGGGGAATGTTGTAGATCCTTCATCCACCAATGGGACTCCAGACGCTGTGCAGACGGTAGCTCGCTCAGACATAATATACACCTCAGTGCAGCACGGCCACGACCTCTCCCTCTTTATCCTTGCGCGGCTAATTCAATCACCTGTCGATGACTGTTAAGCGCCCAGATTTGCCTGTTGAGACTACCAATTCACCACTTCTTTGGCGACACCATCCACTCTCTATTCGTATTATGTCGCCGGTATTTACAGAGTTAACTTGGTCTCCCCATAGTACAATTCCAACTATTCCCGTCTCATCACGACCGCATGCAGCTGCAACCGACCCGGTGAAATTATTCGAGTTCACCAACCTACGAGGATATCTTCGGAGAACGACTAATTCTAACCTCTTTACCTCAGTATTTGGCGTTAAATCGCTAACTCTTTGTCTGCTATTCCGACCTTTGGAATTCTTACTTGAATTTCTCATTTGATTCAAGATAGATGATTCTGCTTTCTTGCTTGCTTCAGATGGTGATGACTTTGCTACCATGAATGTCGCAACAACTAATCAACCATATTCAATGATTCCCACACCAAAAATGAATGTGAAAACTTTACTCCTTTGGAGTATTTTTCCTTCGAACTGTGAAAGTAGACTTTGCTGGCTCAACCTCATCCAACGGTTCTGGCCCACCTTGCCTTTCTTCTAGTGCCTGCTCAAACGCCGGTCGAATTTGCCAATCCGGACCACGCTTTGGCGTGTGGAATTTGCAAACAAGGTAAACTTCTGATGAAGAGTTCCTACTTGCCATAGGTGAGAATCTCTTCACTGTTTGGAAATGTGGACGCACAATTTCAATCAACTCTTCAACGCCAACGCCTTGGAATAATTTGGTTACGAAATGACCACCATACTTCAGAATTGGAAGGGCGAAATCAAACACGTCTGCAACTAACATCAAAGATACTGCTTGGTCAATGTCCCACTTCCCAGTTATGTGGGGAGAAATATCTGAAACAACTACATCGATAACTTCTGTATCAATGGCATCCAATACCGCTTGTTGCGTAAACGGTTCAGTGATATCGCCTACTATCAGGTTCGCTCCTTCCACAGGAACGCATGCCTGTAAATCAACACCGACAACCTTTCCTTTTGAGCCAACTAGTTCCACAGCAACTTGCGCCCACCCTCCAGGATGGCAACCTACATCCAGTACACTATCTCCTTGGTCTACGATTTTGTGTCTGTCCTGTATTTGTTTTAGTTTGAATGCTGAGCGTGCGCGGTAGCCACTTGCTTTGGCTTGTTTACGCCAAGCATCTTTCTGGTGATCCTGAACCCAGCGGTCTACCAAAGTTCTCCCTCAAGCAAACGCTGCCAGCATCACCATGATAACTTCATGGACAAGATACGACCCCCGACGGCCAATGAGGCACCTTATCTCAGTTCTCGTGATTGTGCTGTGCTTGTCAAGTAGCACCTCCGCACTCGTTGAAACTAATACTGAGGAATACAAATTAGAAAGAACGATTCTTGTTGAAGAGCGCACCGCTATATGGTGTCCATCTTGCGCAGAGGTTGACCCAGAGCTTGCAATCGTAGCAAAATCCCATGGTTCTAGAACAGCAATAGTGGGAATCCATGTCACCGATGAATTCGAGAATAACGCCAGTCTAGCTAGAGTTGATTATCAAAAGCAGACTGACCCGACAGAATATGGGACTCCAACTTTTTTCGTTGATGGAATCAAGACCGCTGAGGGCTATGATGCCTGGAGCGATGTCCAAAGTCGAATTCTAACCCAAGAAAACAATCGTATGGCCCCCGAAGACATGGCACTCAAGTTGGTTAGTGGGGAAATAGAAATCCCTACTCCAGAATATGGCCAAATAACTTTGATGATATTAGAGCATGAAAAGCCAGTGCCAAAGGATGCTGACAATCCTGGTGAGAGAACAAGAGACCGTGTGTTAGTAGGCATGCTGGTCCTTGATTCAAATGATAACTATTCCGAATTCGGCAATTTAGAACTCCCTGAAATTTGGTCGCTAGTAATGATTCATGAACCAATTGAAGGCGGTTCACCGTACGGTGTTGTACAGGTATCAAACATAGAATATGATTCCAATGATGATAACAATTTGTTCTTGATTTTACTTGTTTGCTCGTTTGTTGGTGCTTTGTTAGTATTTGTGCCCAACAAAATATCCCATACTACGGAAGAAGAATAGAAATTTATTTCCATTTTCAGTCGTAATCGGGAAAATATATCCATTTTCCGACCGAAATGACGCAACATAACCAAATCTTTGATAAGGTTGGAGCATAATGTAATACCATGGAGCCCACACACGACGCCTCGGAAGAATGGGAGGGAAGGAGTGTTAAATCTTGGATGGTGGAATATACCGTCGAGGTTGGAGGTGATCTCAACAGACACCTCTCGATGATAAACGCCGATGATATCAGCGATGTTCATCACCACTTATTAGCAGAATTAAGGAAGATGTATCAAACAAGTGAAAGAGTTGACGTTACAGTCCACAGAATAGAGCCTGTGAGTACCAACACTGACGCTCTCTACTTCGATGGAATTTATTCGCCTTGAGTAGAACTGTAAACAATCACAATATTCTGCTTATCTTCAAGGATGAGATTTTGATAATCATGGCTAATTGTCCCATTTACTGTCATCTCAACGACGCCACCTCTGTGATCAAAGATACCAGTTTCATCGAAATGTTTGCCCCAAACATCGAAGAATACCTCTAGAGGTACTTCTTCGCTAGTGTAATTTTCAACGTGTAATTTACCCGAATTGTCGTGAGTGTGAGTCATGTGCATGGCGTTTGGACAAGTTTCGGTGTAAATCCCTGCGTTTTCTGGAATCTCCACCTGCTCTCCGTCGATAATTATAGTCAAAGTAGGATGGATATGCATTGCGATGGAGTTGTGACTGTCTAAGCAGTATTCTCCAAATGGATGCATTTCATCAGCTGTGCTTGAAAGAGGCAGAGCTGTTTCTGATTGCTCTTCAACTTCTTTTGCGTCTTCATCTGCGATTAGATTGATAAGACCTTGATACTCCATCAAACCTAGCAATGATACTAGGCAAACGATTGTGAAGACTCCCCACAATCTGCTCTCGCTCAGAAATCATTCCTCCTCATTGCTTTGTGTAGGAGCGACATATCCGCCGCGCTTTCTACGCTCTTTTGCAACTACATCTACGGATTTAAACGAGCTAACGCTCGCCCAATCAGATGTTCCATACATGTTTGCGAGTCTAAAGAAACCAATAGTTGCAGCAACGTGTGCAATGTGGGCTAGAGTACAGAATTGGCAAATTTTACCAATCTTAAACTCTGCATACATCAAGTATAGGATAACAAAAATTCCGAGGATGCCGACATTGGTGCCGATTTTGATGTTGGTTAGCACCCATTCTGCTGTCGGCTCCTTTGCCATAGTGACGATGGCCCACATGAAAAGAGCGAAAACAAACATTCCTGCAAGACCCCAAGGCAATCCAAGATATGGTACTGTATTCCAATCCGAGTTACCAATAACGCTTGCACAATCACAAACAGTACCAGCACTGCAGAATGAACCCCCACCCATTTCCTGAGCCTTGTTGTGCATCCATAGTGTGTGAGCAGATACTGTGAAACCGCTTAGACAAATCAGCAACATTCCTGCAAACGACTGACCTAGTTTTGTGTCCAGAGATTCCCATTTTGACTTCAAGGCAGGTAATGCCAACGTCGCACCAAGCGGCGTAAACATCGCAACACCAAGCGCAAAAATTCCAATGTGAGGAATCAAGTTAGTGTCAAAGCATTCTAATCCCGCAACCATCACTCATCACCTCTTGGAATCTTTTCTTGCATGGCATCCCAAATTGAGTACCCATAATCTGCACTTGGAGTTGCGAATTCAATGATCCCGTTTGGATTAACTAAGAAGTAAGTTGGAGTACCGAACGTACCCCATTTCTCTTGGTGCGAGTTGTCCTGCATGTCTACGTAAGCAAATGTATGGCTGTACTCATCCTTGAAAGAAACAATTTCATCTCTGCCGTATGACTTTCCAGGAGTATCTTCTGTCCAAAGTGAGATTGAGATCGCTACAAACTCTACGGTGAGGTTTTCTGCAAGGGATCTCTGTGGATTCTCCCCAAGCCACATCTGTTGCATGTCTGTAATGTCAGGAGCAGATTTAACACAAGCACTGCAATTGGTATCCATGAATTCAATCATTGTCCATGTCCCTTCATCGCCTTCCGCCCACATTTCATCGTAGTAGTCTTCAAGGTCAAAATCCACCCATGTAACACCGTCTGTGGTCATTTTTCCCTTGAGTTCTGGCACACGGTCACCGACGTCAATACCTGTGTAAACTGGATTAGTTGTAAATGCGATTAGCGTGAAAGCTGCAATAAAGAGCACTGAAACTATCATCAAACCATCTGACCTAGCACCTGCTTCATCTGAAATATTTCTTCTTATCATGGAATCACCCCATTATCTCCTTGATTAGGACTCTCGCAGTGTGTGCCACTGCCTCCTCACTATCATAGTTGACGTTGAAACCTATTTCTTTCAAGCGATTTATCGATAACATCGCTTTTGGAATATCTCCCGCCCAGCCACGGTCTCCCCCTGTATACTCAATACTGGCGTCGTGGCATCCGGTCTCACGAACTACAATTGCTGCAATATTTCTCACGCTGCAGGTGTCATTAGAGCCTAGATTGAAGAGATTAATCGGTTCGTTTGTATTTGCAATGACGTGTAGTATTGCATCGACACAATCACCAACTTCCATGTAGGACTTTTCTTGTAATCCGTTACCCAATACTTCTAGCCTGCTAGGGTCTGCTTTTAGTTTGTGAATAAAGTCGAATATTACTCCGTGAGTTCCTCTCTCACCAATGATATTAGCGAATCTGAATACCCATGCCTGAAGACCGAACGTGCCAACCCATGCTCCAATCAGACCCTCGCCCGCTTGTTTAGAAGCACCATATAGAGAAATTGGAAGGCATGGACCGTGGTCTTCGGGAGTAGGCATTGGAGCATTTTCTCCGTAAACTACTGATGATGATGCAAATGCAATCTTTTCTACACCTGCTAAGCGCATTGATTCGAGAACATTGTATGTTGCAATTGTACCTTCTTTGAGGTCTGTATCGGTGATTCTCGTTCCGAGCCTAATGTCGGGATTAGCCGCTAAATGGTAAACCATATCCACTCCGTTCATCACTGGCTTCAATGAATCCAAATCTTTCAAGTCAAGATTATGGAATTTCACAGCACCTGAATCAATGTGAGACTGTATGAAACTCAAGACGCCCGAGGAGAGATTGTCTACTACCAATACCTCGTCACCTTGAGACACTAACCTATCTACTAGATGGGAGCCAATGAAACCCGCACCCCCAGTAACCAATGCTCGCATGAGCGGGCGCTGTTATTCACCCGTTTTAATTCTCAGTATACACGTCTAGCCTTGGTACCATCGTCTAGATTTACTTTTATTGAACCTGTCTTGGAAATTGACAAGGCCTTTTGCCGCCAAAATTGAGATTGTTGCGGTAGGAACGACGCAGCGATAACCAAGAAGTTCCAGGAGTTGAAAATAATGCCAAAAACACAGAAACACACCCAGCCTGAAAACGAACAAAACGCTAACAGCACTCTAGTTGGATTTGCACGAAAGTCCAACGCAGGAAGAGCTGTTAAGTTGTCAATCAACACAAGTTCGTTTCAAGATTGTGCCACATATGTAACAAGCGACGGCCAAACATACGTCCAATTGATTGTAAGTTTGAATGCGCTTGCAGGAATAATCGACGGCAGCAGAGCCGTTACATCGATCAATCATCTAAATGATTGATTTGAATTAGCCAGCCCGTCTTTTTCGAAGGGCGGGCTGGCAACCTTCCAATTCGTATTAGAAAGTGATTAGTAGCCGAATCACATATATTGGACTCTGAAACGGGTAAGTGCATGGAAGACGAGCAAAATGCGCAACTGCGCGTGCTTGCAGGACTTCCTATGTACAACGAGGAAGAGACTATCGGCACTGTGATTACCAACGTGAAAGAATACGTAGACCAAGTGCTATGCGTTGACGATGGTTCTTCCGATTCAAGCGCTAGAATTGCCGAAGCATGTGGAGCTATCGTCCACCGACACAGAGTCAATCGAGGATATGGAGGCGCACTCAAGTCACTCTTCGCTAAAGCCATCGAGATGGATGTGGATTGCCTTGTAGTCCTAGATAGCGATGGCCAACATGACAGTGAGGACATTCCAAAAATGCTAGAACCGATTATCTCAGGGGAAGCTGATTTCGTAATTGGAAGCAGGTTTATTGAAGGCGGAGGTAGTGAAGACATGCCTGCGTACAGGCGCCTTGGAATCAAGGTCATTACTGCAGCATCTAACCTATCAAGCGACCTAGCAATCCAAGACACTCAATCTGGATTTAGAGCATTCTCCAAAAAAGCATTACAAAGACTGCGATTTGATTCAGAAGGAATGGAACTTTCCCTGGAGATGCTCGAGGACGCTCACGAAAAGAAACTGAAAATCAAAGAAGTACCCACAGTTATTCGCTATGACGTGCCAAAGGGTAGTAGTTTCACTGCATTGAGTCACGGATTTACAGTATTAGCATGGGCGATGATTTCTCTATCCCAAAAGAAACCATTGCTGGTTCTTGGATTGCCTGGACTAGGTCTATTTGCAGCAGGAGCCGCCATGGGATTGAATGCAGTAAACGGCATTTCAGATTCAGTTGATTCTCTTGTCGGACCCGGACTCACAGCAGTTTGGATAGGGGTACTTGGACTTGCTATGATGGCAACTGGTTTAGTACTTCAATCAGCGAGAAATTTCTTGCGCCACCTACTCATCAAAGAGTTTGGATTAGCATAATTTGGGAACCTGCAAGCATAGCCTTCATGGGTTGAATGCGCATGGGTCATTTCATGGGGACAGCAAAGGATACTTTTGCTGAGTATTCCCAGATTGCTAAAGAGAAGGTTGAATCTGGCCTAGATAGCGCCTATGCTCAAATTTTGGCCCAACCAAAAACGACCTTCATTCTATTAGCGATAATGTCGCTATGGCTAGGAAATATAGGTACGAATTTCCAAGACCAAATCGTTGACGATGTCGAAGTTTTCCTTCCAGAGGGTGCTGAATCTACCGACCTACTTCTTGAAGTACGAGAAGAATGGTCCACTGATGTCGCTTTCATTTACATCAAAACACCCAATGCTGAAGACCCAGACATTTTCGGTAGTGATTACAATATTACAAGTCAATCCATACTTCACGAGATTTCTTGGATAGAAGGCGATGATGAAGGTAGGGCACCAGGCTTGAAGCAGAATGGTCTTGACTGGGATAAAGAGGACCATGGCAAGAACGATGGAGTTCTCTGGATCATCTCAATCGCTCAGGTAATCAAAGAGGTCAACTCAAGCAATGTTAGGTTCAATGAAGCGATGTGTCGCCACGTTGCAGAAAACCGAACTGATGGTGTTTTTGGAAATTATTGCGCCCCAATTGGAAATAACAACGGGTTCGGTCAGGGTTTGTATGCAATACCTGATCAGCAAGAAAGAATTGATGAAATTGTGAATCAGTCGAATGGTTCACTTGGAGCCCTTGCCAAAGACACTAATGGAGATGGAGTCTGGGATACTACTGCTGTTTTAGTTGGGATGATTTCTGCAAATCAAATCAATCAAACGGGGATTTGGAATGACTACAAAGAATTCTTTACTCACATCGACGAAGTCATAGCCGAGGATAATCGACCGATTCAATATAGAACAAATCAATTGAATATGACTCAAACTGGTCTCTCGAAAATCCTCGAAGATGTATCCGATGCGATCTATCTAGATTTATTGAACATGATGCCTATTTCTCTATTCCTAACGGTGTTAATTATCACATTACTCCATAAATCTTGGAAGGTTGTTATCATATCCGGAACACCGATTGTGATGGCGCTCGCAGTTACTTTTGGTGCTACAGTTCTGTTTGAGATGACTCTCACTCCAATGATTATTGCCACATTCCCAATTTTAATTGGGTTGGGTGTCGATTATGCCTTGCACATGGTTAATCGCATAGAGGAAGTGCGGCGGAAAAGGATTGATGCTGTTATTGAAGAGAATGAACGACGCAGAAGGAAAGGTCTTGTTCAAAATGAGGTCCCTGACATGTGGGACCCGGAGTTTTACAGATCTTGTGTAATGGAAATGTCAAGGACTACTGGAGTTGCTGTTCTTGTATCTGCAGTAACCACCATAATCGGTTTTTCAGTCCTCATTTTACCAAATATTGTTTCTATTATTCCCATAAGGTCAGTAGGAATGACGCTGGTCGCAGGTATAGTTGCTACCCTGATTTTCTCAATGATTTTAGTTCCAGTTCTGACATGGCTACTGCGATTCAATAAACGAACAAATCCACCAATGTGGGGTGCAATTTCCCGCTTCCCTGTGAAGAACTTTGGAGTTGTTATATTGATTGCAGGTGCGATTACTTTCGCTGGATTATCTAACCTTGATGAGTTGGATAAGCCGATTACAGGTTCAGACCAAACACCCGATAATATTCCATCAATGGAAGCTATGGTGGAATACTCTAACACTTTCTCTGGAGGACAGACATCTTTGTTCATATTCGATGCATCCAAACACATTAATGAAGATAGTCTGAACGAACAAGAAATGAAAATTCGTTCGCTCGAAGTCTTAGATGCGATGGACGCACTTGAAAGAAAAATTGCGGACGTTCCATACACGAATACGACTAGTTTAATCACTTTCTTGGAATCAGTACCCGTTGTTTTCCAAGAACCAACAACTGGAGTCACACTCTATGATGGAACTCTTTGGGGTCTATTACACGAGGAATGCTGGGAATCAGATAGCGCTGAATGCGCTGCTTGGATGCTTCTAGATTTCACATCACCAGAAGACCAGGAAGGAAGAAAACACCTTCGAAACGATATGGTCAATGTGGCATATGACACTCTATCCAAGGAAGTACAGTGGATGCTAACAAATGTAGAGGGTAGCAAAGCCTTGGTTTACGTCACTCAACCATACATGAACTTAGACAATGCGAGTCTGCTCCGTGACGACATTGACGTAATGTTAGGTGAACCAATGGAGGAGCAAGGTATCCGAGTATCTCCACTAACTGGTGGACTACCGGTAAGCCTTGACATCAACGAGGGTATCCACGAAACACAAAGTTACACCACATTGCTTACTCTTCTAATTTTGACAATTGTACTGTGCATTGTCTTCAGATCGGTAAGAATCGGAATTCTAACCATGATCCCAGTTGCTACAATCATTATTTGGCAACCGTTACTGATGAGTTCAGGTGATGTTAATGTTAACATATTCACTGCGATGATAGGAACTATAGTATTCGGTATAGGAGTTGATGATGCGATTCACGTTATGCACAGAATTCAGGAGGAGGGTGAAACTGCAATTGGAATGTCGCGTGCAGTAGAGAGTACTGGGCAGACTATTTTCGAAACTACAGCGACCACAGTTGCAGGCCTAGGTGCTGGTTTCTTCGTAGCATTCCCCGGGCTTGTGAACTTCTTCATTTTGATGATGCTACTGATTGGATTTGCTTTCTTGACGAGTGTATTCTTACTCCCTGCTTGCATAACGATGGAGCATTACTTCACTAAACGAATAAAGGGCGAAGCTAATTTCATTGACTTTGGGAAAGGTGTTGTGCTTACAGATGAAAAAATGGAAGCCGTGGATGCAGTAATAATTGATGTTAATCCACCAAATACTGCATGAATTGGGCGGAGAATGCAGGGAGTAAGCCCCTTTCTGTTCCCTTTCGGTGACTGCATTCAACTTAGCATCCTACCTGTCCCTGTGCGTGCAACATTAACGGGACTGTTTGGACTTGCTCCAGCGGGGTTGCTCGTCTCATCGACAACGTGGCAATCTCGTCCTTCCGGATTCATCGTACACACCACACATCGTTCGTTTCTGCACCATTGACCGACCCATTTCTGTGTCTCGACTTGTGTCGACCGCCTGCACTATGGAGAGGGGACTTTCCTCAGACTCGAAGTCTGTCAGCAGTCCTCCTGCATCCTCCACATAGTCCTGAAGCGCTTTCCATTTCAAACCATTGTTATTCAAACAAACTCACTTTCATCGAAATCTTCGTCTGTTTTCTTCCCAGTAATGATTAGGAATCCAAGTAATCCGACCATCAAAAATACGATAATTGCGAATCCTGTTAACATAGACGAACTTGCACCTTCTAAACTCTCAATCACATAACCAGAATCATCTGGTACAACTTGGGTAGGCATGGTTCGCTCGAACATCCCATCCGGAGTAGTGATTTCTAACCAAGCAGCACCTTCCTGCTTGGGTGTCCACTTTGCTTCAAATGACACTGATGAGGATGCGGGAACTACAATGTTAACAATCTCAATCAGTCTACGATTATCCCCATCCTCTACAACTTCAATCCTTACACTAGAGGTCCCATCAACCAAGCCATCATTGTGTACTGTAATATTTACGATAACAGGTATGTTAGTTACCGGAGATTCTGTAGACAATCGAATGTCATCTAATTCTATTCTAAGCTCTGCATCTCGATTTGCTAACTGCAAAACTGCGTAAGGTGAGGCCTTATTGTTAAAGGTTGAATCTATCTCCTGACCTGCTAAATCTTGACCTTCAATCCATACCCACAAATCCCAAGCATTTTGTCTACTAATTTCTGGAATTACGGAGTCAACATCGAGAATTGAAGAAACTGGAATGGAGCTCCCTGAACCAGTACCTGCAATGAGCTCCATTGAGGTATTTCCCTCGAGAACGGCTAATTCTGGTATGCTCATCCCAGAAGGTAAAATTAACCAATGCATTTCCATTGAATCTAAGTCTAGACCTTCTGTTTCATTTATCATGAACTCAAACCTGAGGTTCTTCCAGTCACGTTCTTGGATGATTTGTGAAGTATCTGGAGATACTAACTCGACTATGCTTGGTTTATTCGAATCTACAACCATCCATGAAACGACATGTGATTGGTCGGTCCTGTCTATTGAACCGATTGGTAAATTCTCCAAGCTTACTGTTATTGGATGGATTCCCGTCTCATTAGGAGCAATCAAATCAATTACGGCTAATCCAGATTTAGAGATAGCAAACTGAGGACTTTCTCCAATCGAGACAGAGAAATCCAAATCTGTGTGGACCTTTGTTCCACTCCTTGTCCAAACTACATCAAAAGTAAACTGACTTGAATCACCTGGTGAAATGAATTCTGTAGAATTGACAAATCCTGCAGATTCCAAATCGGCTTGAATTTCACTTGAATACCTCCATGACGAGACCAAATCTGAACGTGAGGATTGTCCAGAATCATCTAGAACGGTCACCTGTACTTCCCTTTCTATCGAATTATCTGGGTTAAAATCCCAATCAAACGAGAAGTCTACTTGTAGAGTAAAAAATGAGTCGAAATGATGAGTTTCACCCAAAATTGAGCAGTTTGCAACTAGCAAAGATTCGTGTGATGATGTGCACCCGTTTTGCGAATTCCAAGCGATTGATATTTCCTCATTAGTATTCGAAGAGAGATCTACTTCAATGGACTCAATATCTCCATAACCGTTTGAATCTACAACTGGAATCAACATTGTATAATTTTGACCTGGATGCGCCCATGACAGCGGTTCACTCCAACCCAAACCTTCTGACTGAATAACTGGAGAACCATCAGGTCCGAAGCTGATTATGAAAAGAGGGGACTCTTCTGTACCTGAATCTGGCAGTGAATGTCCCGCTGGGTCAAATACTTCGAGCCATCCAGACATTATGTCTCCAACTTGCGCATCTCTGACATCGACAATTGTTGAGTAAACTCCTTGGAAACCATTCAGATTTGCTGGCTGGTCAAGTGGGATACTTTCCTGTCCATTCCAAGAAGTCTCAACATGCAATATAGAATGCCTAGGCAATCTCGGTCTATCGCTTATGTGGAATTCTAATTCTAGAGGGAACTCATTGCTTCTATGGTCGAGCGGTGCAATATTGGTTGAAACAAGAGTCGGTGCTGTTTCATCGACCAAGAAGGTGGCATTCTTCGGCACGTTCCAATCAACATTTTGGCCGTACAACCCCGTTACAACTACGGATAAATCAAGTTTAGAATTTGCAGGATTAACATTGAATGATAATGTTGCAACACCGTTTAGCAAATCTTGTGTTGTATCCGATAGCATTCCATCTACATACAAACCAATGTTTAGTGAACCTGAGCGTGGCGACACATCTAGGTCAATAAACGATAACTCGACCTCTACCACACCTGGATTAGCTGGGTCAAAGTAAAGAGCGTCCCACGTTGATTGTGCACCGTTTAGGAAAGAAAGGTGCCAATCCACTACCTCAATGTCCTGTTGGACAGCCATGGAACTGCCAAGACCAAATCTAAGTTCGTTTGCTTGTGACAATGGACCGTTCATGTTGATTGAACTCTTCACAATCATTGCATCTTCATTTGGCCAAATCGCAGAAATCTGGATTCTATGTTTGAATTCCACCACTGTACCGTCAAAAGACGATGAGAAATCTTGCAGTAGTACACCTTGCTCGACATTACAAACCTCTGATGTTGGTGAACAATCAACCGACTTGGACCACTTACTACCACTCAGAGTAAATGTAGAAGACCACATTTCATCGATAAAGTGTTGTCGTGCATTCTGAATTCCCAAAACGGATAGGTCAAACGTACTGTTAAATTCATACCAAACATCTCCTGCTACTAATGTTTCAGTTTGGTTACTCATTGTGATCCCTGTAGGTTGAGGGGAGCCAAGAGTTTGTAGGTCATATTCCCAAATTAGAACACTACCTGGGTTGTCCATGATTATTGGAATGTTGACTTCTTTATCAGCCCCAGTTGTCAAAATATTGGAAAGTTCTGAATTGATTGATGAGATAATCGGCTCAGAATAATCTCCAACTCGAATGTCATAGCGGTATGGAATTGATAGTCCAGAAACAAGCAGATCACCGCCCGAATTGGACGAGACAGAAATTTCGATTTTGTGTGCTTCCAAATCTCCTACAATCGAATATTCAGGACTCCTTGAATCAAATTCTGAGACAATATCCTGCATTTGTGAATCTGATAGAATCACGGTATGTGAATTCATGATGAATCCTACAGTTTCTGAAAACAGTTCATTTCCTCCGACAGAAACTGCATATTCAACGCCATCTAGTGGAAAGTTGATCGCCGATAATGAAAACATCATGTTACCCCTTGATTCATACAAACCGTCCGAGACACCAACCTGTATTGGATAATTTACTCCAAATACGCCAAAACCTCCGGGTGAGATTGTCATTTCGTGTGCTGTGCCACCAGATTCAAACTTGTCTTGTAGACCCCATTTTGAAATTACTTCATTCGGGAATGACCACTCGTATACACCATCCATGCCGACATCAATTCTAGCATTGTTTGGAGATGATTGACGATGCAAATCGATTTCAAAGTAATCCATTGAATATGTGCCGGTACCATTCCAACGTAGGTTCAAGATTGAACTTGGGTGGTCCAGTTTGACAACTCTATTTTCATCCATAGTAATCCAAGATGTAGCACAATCAGAGATTTTAGAGAAGCAGCCCTCAAAGCTACCTGCTCCTGTACCAACGTAGCCCAATTCAACTGCGCTAAACGGTCTAGACATTCTCCACTCTGGGGAAGATAGAATTCCTGTACCTGAAACAACTCCGTTACTTTGGGAGGAAAAACCTGACCAGCCTGTCGGATTAGAAGTACTGAATGATTCAATTATCCCACCGCCCAATTTAATAGAGTGAATTATTGGAGTTTCAGAATTTGTCTCCATCTGAATTTTCAATTGGACTGTTGGGTATTTTCTGGTGTCAATAATCGATAGGTCCGCACTCATATCTTGTAGGTCCAAAAACCCTGGAATCGTGCTACCGTTAACTGGATCAATCAAACTCCACTTCACCATAGAGCCTTGAGGTATTTCAGCATCGATTGCCAGCAAACCATGCTCCATGTTCATTTTCCCAATTCCTCCTGGTCCAAATGGTTGGCTTGTCCAATTTGCAGTTCCAGTGCCAGCGTTTCCTCTTGGTGCGATTGTAACATCGTCAATATTCCAACCAGTGTATTGGACAGTGTAATCAGAACTACCAATTCCAAATCTCACTTGGAAGGCTGGGTTATTTGCTACATAAGAACTGATATCGTAGGAGGATTGAGAGTAAGAACCATCATTGACAGTGCCACTTGGATTAGAGTAAATATTCGTCCATCCTCCTCCAGTGTTCTTGACTGAAACATAAGCATGGTCGTAGTAAGAAGATTCAACTCCAAGTCTCTTCCAAAACTTGAGGTCCCAAGTTCCAGTACACGAACTGCAATCAACTGATGGTGATGTCGCCCAATATGTCGTCCCCAAATTTGCCGGATAATTGCCATTGTATGTGTAGATTGCAGATGAGCCGGAATGAACACCATTAGTTGCTCCAAGGGTTGAATCATAGCCATGTGCCCATCCGCCTCCAGAACTCAGAGACCATCCCTGAACGCCACCCTCGAAATCCCACTCATGGGACATCGGAAGTATTCTCAGGCCTGTTATGTTATAATCAACGCCATCCATCGACGCACCTGTCATCCAATCGGTTTTCTGATTATATGTGACTACATCATCGATTGGCCATGACCTTTCAAACATCTCAAAATCAAGACTTGTTACGATTTCATCATTCGGAACGAGGACCGAATAATTTCCCGAGACACCATTTGGCTCGACTGAAATATCAACTATAACCTGACGATTTGGGCTTGCATCAACCATAGGCATGTATGACATACCACAGAATACTGAAACAATTAGGACTGCCCAAAATCGTCTCGTCACATGCCTGCGATTACCTCAAAGCACTTCAGACATTCGCTTCACATTGCTTATTGACTCGGTTGTTTTAGCAACTTTATGGCAGATGTTGAAGCCTTGAAGAAAAAAGCCGGGATAGAGGCTTGTCAATTTGTCAAATCGGGAATGAAAGTAGGCCTAGGAACCGGTTCCACTGTCAAGCATACTGTCATTGAACTAGGAAGAAGGATGTCGGAAGAAGGACTAGAAATTGTCGGAGTACCCACAAGTCTAGCAACAGAAAAATTGGCAATCGAAGTAGGAATTCCCCTTGTGGAATTATCCGAAATAGATGGTTTAGATATCGTTATTGATGGGGCCGATGAGTATGACCCTGACTTTCAATTAATCAAGGGAGGTGGTGCTGCACTACTTAGAGAGAAAATAGTGGCCCAGGAGAGTTCAAGCATGGTTGTCGTAGCAGACGATAGAAAGCGAGTAGATACTTTAGGAGCATTTCCTCTTCCAATAGAAGTCACACCATTTTCTCATGAAGCAACAGTAAGAGCGCTCAGCAGATTACTCGATTGCAGGGTTAATATCAGAATGGCAGGTGATGGACCGGTTGTAACCGACAACGGTAACATGATCGCTGATGCTCATACTGGGCCCAAAATATCTGACCCCATATCTCTAGAATCTCAAATTTTACAGATAGCAGGAGTAGTGCAAGTTGGGTTGTTTAACAATATGTGTGATGCTGTTGTTCTCGCAGGTTCTGATGGAGTACAAACAATCCTCAATCCAAAAGGGAGACTGACTTCGTGATTTGATGTTGGCGGGCCTGACGGGGTTCGAACCCGCGACCGATGGATTAAGAGTCCATCGCTCTACCTGACTAAGCTACAGGCCCGGCCGTTCCTCCAGCATTTCGTATTTAATCTAATCCAATCCATAACCAAATTCTTGGTTGGAATTTATTCAACTAAAATCGTGGTTCCGCTATCTCCCCTAAGCGCTTTGAGAGCATCACCAGGTTGACAAAGTACAGACTTAACTCCAGTTCTAGATTTTGCAAATTCGATAAGAGATGCAATTTTCGGACCCATCGAACCTGCAGGAAACTCGCCTTGTTCTAGGTAATCCTCTGCTTGTTGTACTGTCATTTCTCCATGTATTTCTTCACGTTCTGTACCAAAACCAGTCCTAACCGCATCGATTGCTGTTGAAATTATGAGTGCATCAACCTCCATCTTAATCGCTAACAGGGAACTTAGCCTATCTTTGTCGATAACAGCAGGAACTCCCGAGTAGTATTCTCCTTTATTGACAACTGGAATTCCTCCACCACCGCAACAAATCACGATTGCGCTCTGGTCGATTAGTGTCCTTATGACTTCTAAGTCTAATATTTCCAGAGGTTTTGGAGAAGCCACGACACGGCGCGGGCCATTTACTGTCTCGGCAATATCCCAATCTTCAGCCATTACCTGTTTGTCGCTCAGAATCGGCCCAACAGGCTTTGTGGGAAATGCAAAGGCTTCGTCCGATGGATCAACTTCAACCCTTGTCAAGACAACCGCGGTTGATTCAGGTCTAGCCCTCTTTAGAAGGATTGAGTCTAGATTAATGGATAGTGAATGACCTATCATTCCTTGAGTTGCTGCTACCCATTCCTCCATTGGCTGGGATGTATCTAATGACATCAAGTGTCCTACTTGAGGTCCGTTTCCATGAGTTAGAATTACCCTCCAACCTGCTTCAAGAAGGTCTACCACGTCGCTCATTACTTTCGCAAGAACTAGAGCGGTCTCATGCACATTTTCTCCAATAGGAGAAGAAAGGGCATTGCCCCCAATCGCGTATACTACGGTCCTTTTCACGAATCTAACTTAATCCCGCTATTGTATCATGCTTTCCCAATCCAGCATCTAGACTGTTGCTCTTTGGTAAAAAATGGTTGCCGGTGAAAAGTTCAATACATCGCAGGTGTAAGCATCTATCATGGTAGGAGAGGTTTCACCAGATGGTAACTTCATGTGGAATGGACAGGAATGGGTACCAAGAATTGAATCAATTCAAGAGCAGCAACTTCTATCTGGAGATACGAATAATAGTCCACCTTTATTTCAACAAGAAACCACATCTGAGATTTCATTGGACCATTTTGCAGAAAAAACAAGTGATAACGGTAAAGGAAAAACAATCGCATTGAGCATTGTTGGAATACTAATTCTATCTGCACTTGGATGGGTATTGTATGCATTCGTAATCGACCCGATGTTATTCCCTGAACCATATTCTGAATCGAAATTTGCATCAGTCGTAAATGAACAACCTACTGAAGAGGAGATAATATCCGGGGAAGTCGATTCATGGGCATGTTCTATAGAAATGAAAATCATAGAGGACGGCATGACAATAAGGACAAATTTTGACATCTACACTTCTGAAAATAGCGCTAGATTATATTCCAAATACACCATTGCTCTTTTTGGTTCGTTTGATAGCGACATCTGGATTGATGAAAATCAAATTGCATGGAAAATGACTGATGGAGAAAATGTCACAAAAAACAAGGTTTCTGTTTCTGGATTTGATACCAGCCCTGTTGAAGAGATTCTGAATGATTCCTCAACACCAAGTGAACTTTGCTTTATACACCATGCAATGGTTGAAAAAATGGAAGAAAAACCATCGCAAAAGTTCAGTTCGGAGAAAGAAAGGTTCCCTGATGAAGAAGGTGTTAGGGCAATTAAGGTTGAAACTATGATGGAAATTGAAGATGGCGATGAAGATATGAAAATCGAGGTCTTCTTTGATGGAGATGACAACATGCTTGGAACTAAAATTTCAAATTCATCTTTAGATTGTTTAATCACTTATTCATCTAAAACTGTAAAAAAACCAAATTGGGTAGATTCGGTTGTCACTGTCGGGCCGATGCTATTGGACACCGGCCTAAATGAGATATACTGGGGATCTGAAGAAGTAACAATATATTCACAGTTTAACGCTACATATTCTATGGAAAATGTGCGAGTAGTAGTCTACAATGGTGCAGATGAAATCTTGGAAGAAGTTGCAATACAGGATGTACTGAATCAAGAAACTACCATTCAGGTCATGGATGATAGAAACGAGGTGCAAAATTGTACAATTTTATACAATGATACAGACGATGACATGTTGATTTCAACTGGTGATAAATTCTCTATCGATTGCGATGGAAATATTTTCGATTACCGGTTTTTGGGTCTCGCAGATGAAAATGGAATTGCAGAAAAGGTGGATATGGAAGCACTTCCTTGGTTGTCTCCAATTATGGTATTCTTCACATTACTAGCAGCTGCTCTACTAATTTCTGGTAGAGATTAATCGTCAAATTTGAGGCGAGGCTTTGAAGCATAATGCCTTCTGGGCCAAACATGGCGAAGGAGTTCTGGATTGGAGATGTCCAGGCAGGCGCACATGATGGCGCTGAGGTTGAATTGAAAGGCTGGATAAAGAGATCTCGCGGTTCAAATAAAATCAGATTCGTTGTACTTAGAGACTCTACAGGTACAATTCAATGCGTAGCAAAGCGTGATGTCATTGGGGATGATTCATTCGAATCCCTCAAGGGAGCACTTATCGAAGCATCCCTAATTCTCAAAGGTACTGTCAACGTTGACGAGAGAGCACCAGGAGGGCACGAGTTAGTCGTTAGTAATGCAGAAGTAATTGGTCCTGTGAATCCTGAAACTCCATTCCCAATTACAGAATCCGCAATGGAAGCAGCAGACGGTGGAGAAACAGAATTCCTTCTTGACAATCGTCACCTGTACCTTAGAACCGGTAGAATGACAGACATGTTGAAAATTAGGTCAAGCGTTTTCGGAGCGATTCATTCCTACTTCCGTGGCAGAGACTTCACAGAATACCAAGCACCAAACTTCGTTGCTGGAGCTGTTGAAGGTGGCTCTACACTATTCGAAGTTCCATATTTCGGCAGGAAGGCCTACCTGACACAGTCGTGGCAACTTTATGCTGAAGCAGCAATGCCTGCTTTGGAAAGATTGTACACTATTGCTCCATCATTCAGAGCGGAAAAGAGCAGAACTCGCAGACACTTGACTGAATTCTGGCATGCTGAAATGGAAGTTGCTTGGGCATCAAATGCTGAAATCATGTCACACGGGGAAGGACTGGTCCGTCACATCGCAAGAACTGTCCTTGATGAGCGTGAAGCAGAACTCAACAGTATAGACAGAGACCTTGAATTGTTAGCAAGATACGCTGACAACCCATATCCAAGAATGCGCTATGATGAAGCTGTTGAAACACTTCAAGGAATGGGAATTGAAATCGAGTGGGGTCAAGATTTGGACTACTCCAAAGAAAAAGTTCTCACCCAAGATTTCGAGGTTCCACACTTCCTTACACACTATCCAAAGGTCGCAAAACCATTCTATCACAGAGTAGACCCTGATGATGGAAACTATGTTTTGTGTCACGACCTGCTAGCTCCTGAAGGATACGGAGAAATTATTGGTGGTGGAGAAAGGACTTGGTCAGAAGAAGAGATTCTCGCAAGAATCGATGAGGAGGGCGTACCTAGAGAACCTTACCAATTCTATATTGATACTCGGACATATGGGGGAGTTCCACACGGTGGATTTGGACTGGGTGTAGACAGAGTATGCTCTTGGTTATCTGGGGCAGACCACATCAGAGAAGTCATACCATTCCCGAGGGACTCTCGAAGAGTTACTCCATGATTTGCTTCTTGATTGCATCAAGAACGTCGATTAAGTTGCGACTTCTAATAGTCATTTTTGCCACCGCAACTGGCTTTTCATCCCACGGATTGAAACAAATTGACAATCCACTTTCTTGGAACATCCCAATGTCGCCTGCACTATCACCTATTGAGATTGTGCGCTCTTTTGGTATCCCTAAACGCCTTTGTAGCATCTTTACGATTGAACCTTTGCCATTCATCTGAACTTGATAGCGCCCATAATCGTCTATAGAGCCATCGTTTCTTTCCAACCACCCATTTGTGAAAACGTGGAACTTTGTATCCATCCCACGATGGCGATTTATTCCCCCCCAACGTCTAATCCAAGGCTTTTCATTTGGGAACATGCATGCAATGTCGCGTGCTGTTTCCTGCATTCCGCCACTGATGATAGCAACTTCATGCCCCTCGTCAACAATCCATTGGAGACACTCATGCATGCCCGCCATAAGAGGAGTACCTTCACATAACTCTCGCATTTTTTGGTCTGTGATTCCAGGATAAGCAGACTTTATCATGCCTAAATCCATCTTCAACCAATCCCATTCGTCCAACTTTCCTTGATTGTAAAGGTTGAACGCTTCTTCATTTGAAATCTCCAAACGGTCATACACATACTGCCAAGTCGACATATGGTCAACGAGAACTCTGTCCATATCAAAGCAAACCAGATGCTGCATATTTCCACCTCATTGGTCTTTTGGCCATTGGTTATATTGAGCTTGGATTTGCTTGACCTGTTTTCCCATAATGTACAAAATTAAGCCGACCATCATTGCAAATAATCCCATTAGAGTGACTGCAATTACTGCCAGACCGACTCCTACGCTAGTCTCATTCCATTCGGAGAAGTTGTCGAGAACATCCCCCGATAACCTATATCCCACCCAAAACAAAACTACACCCGGAATTCCGAACAGTAGAAGAGGGTGGCGAGATTCCAGCATCCAGTAAAACAACTGAGCAAACTTGGAGGCAGATGCTAGTGATTCCCTCTGCTGTACCTTCGGTCTGGGTTTTGAATGTAATACCCGAACTCTCAGATTTTGGTCTAACTCGAGTGGGGTTTGATTCTCATTGGCTTTAGAAAGTTCATCTAATCCTATTTGTGTAGCAGCCAGGTGAGAAATTTCAGCGTCTCTATACACTATTTCTTGAGGGTTTGAGTTATCGCTTTCTTCACTAAAAAATGACATGTGGACGTCCCAATTTTCTTTGGCTCTGTTTACAAGAAGGGGCATGTCTCGTAACTTAAAACGCCCGTTAACATGAATCAGTAGGGTGCACTCTGCGTCATTATTCTGCGAAAGTAAACCGCTCAATGTTGGCACCAGTATATCTCCTGTATGAGTAGTAAGTTCACAATCGATCTTGTCTGCCATCTTTACTGTGTCATCTGTACTGCCTAAATCGATGATACTGACTTCATTCGCAAGTTCTCTTGCTCTAACCACTAGGGATACTAAGCGTAATTCGAAGTCCTTGCCCATCAGTACGATTCGCAAAGACTCCATAACACCGGGGAAACCTTCTATTTCAAGAAGTTCGTGGACAAAACCAGATTCATGGACTTAGTTTGTTAGGCTCTAATTTGAATTCACTCGAGGTTTTCCAACGCCTCAGATAGAACAGACTTGTCTGCCCAATATTCCTTGTTTTTCCATATTGTCTTTCCATCTCCATCAAGAATCGTGAAAGAGGGAGTTGCAGGTGTTTCAAAAGCTTTAGCAAAATCGTATTCTGTTTCTTTCCCTCTTTCTACATCGATAGCGGGTTGGCCGTCATAGGTCAGTAAAACTGGCCACAGTGATTCAGTTGACGAGTTTTCCGTGGCATAGGTTTCGATAACATCGCTTCTTGACTCAAAAGATGGGTAGCGATGAACAGTTACAATTCTAGTATCATTGGAGATGTTGCCGCTTCGCATTTCATCTGCAATCATCTCCGTCCAATCATGACAACCACTGCATCCCGTAGACACCCAAAGTATCAGAGTATTCTGTCCTGCAGCGTCTTCAAGAATATCCATTGTACTACCACGGTCGATATCTCTCCCAGCTGTGTCTGCGACCAAATTCAGCCTTTCAGGAGGTGTAAATTCATTTTCTGTGGCAACCTCTTCGACAACAGGAGGAGTGGTACAACCTGGTATCATCAGTAAAGCAAAAACCATACAGACACTAATCGCTTTCACAAAGTTTGATTCATGGGATGTTGCTATGAATATTTGTTTCTAAAAGCATCATATTATGAAATCAATATCCTTCGCAGAGTTATGTACAAGGGGATGCACGTCGCTGTCGTCATCCCAGCGAAGGATGAAGAGAAACATATCGGAAATGTTCTCAGTACAATTCCAGAATTTGTAGATCGTGTTGTTGTTGTTGATGATGGCTCCAAAGACAATACTGCAAAACTTGTCAAGAATGCTGACCTAATTCAACTTGAGGGGGACGGCGTTGGTGCTGCAATTGATGCAGGCCATCAACATCTGCTGGAGGTCTTGGAAGATGATTTCATCTCTGTTGTGATGGCAGGTGATGGACAGATGGACCCTGGCGACATGGAAAGTTTGATTCTACCAATAATCAATGGGGAAGCACACCATGTCAAAGGTGAAAGGCTGGACAGAGCAGGAAAAATGCCTCTAATCAGAAGATTCGGCACCTTACTGCTTTCACTTCTTACAACTTTAGCATGCGGCCAGAGTATCAGGGATGCACAATGTGGCTATACCGCTACGAGTAGTAGAGTTCTAAAATCGTGGAATTGGGATAAATCTTGGAAAGGTTATGGCTATCCAAATTGGTGGTTAATGCAACTCTCAGAGGGCGGATGGAGAGTTGCCCACTCCCCTGTGAAGGCGATATACGAAGGCCAAAAAAGCGGAATTCGCCTGTACTCATTCTTGCCTAAGGTGTCATTGATGTTGCTATTAGGCCTGCATCTGCGAATAATCCGGAACACTCTAAGCAAACCAACATTTCCAATCGCTATAGTTTGGACAACATACATTCTAGCCTGGACATACAATCCATTTATGTTCGTATGTGCTCACATAGCTGATAGAGTTCATGTTTCCACGATTTTGGAGGACTAAAATATGAAAATTCCCGGAAGATATGCACATGCTAGGCACATACTCGTAGGTTCCAAATCCGATGCTCAAGCGATATTGAATGAAATTACAAACGCAAGAAAGCCATTGAAGATGTTCAAAAAAATGGCAAGAGACTATTCCACTTGCCCAACTTCGGAAAAGAAGGGAGATTTAGGTGAGTTCCACGAAAGACAAATGGATCCAGCCTTTTCAAAGCAGGTTTGGAAACAAGATTTAGAACAATGTGACTGCTTCATCAAAACTAAATTTGGATATCACCTAATTTGGGTCCATCGCAGAGACGATTAGCCATCCGATTTGTTAGAAACTAATTTTTTTGTTGAGCGATAAGCTGTAGCAATCATACTACTTCCCATCAACAGTACAATAGTAACCAAAGTACCCCATGTCCAAACACTTGACACAGTGCCCATGGAATCATCATTCAACATAACTCCCATCAGTGTAATAAGACCAACTGCCAATGATGTTTGTATTCTAATCAACAGTGGAATACGGATTCCAGATTTCATTAATCTGTGTAGTAAGTACAATGCCCAGGTAAATGCTCCAATAGACCATGAAAAAATCCCTAGTGGGTAGACAGATGCTAGCATGATATCTTTGCCGTCTCCGTATTTGTCTACACCGATCAAAATAGCGATCCAAACTATTGATACGCCAAGAACATGAAGCGCTTCAACCATTGCTTCGCTCGCTCCTATAATTGGAACATTTTCGGTTTTAGAAACTTCATTTTCTTCCACTTTTTGTTTAACTTCGAACAACTCTTCCAACCTTGCCTTATGCCGTCTTTCGAGTATGTCTACTCGTTCTGATAATCTCTGCATATGCTCAAGCATCATTACTTGATTCTCATTTTGTTCGCTAACAATTGCCATCCTTTCATTTTCGAACTCTGGCAAGGTAACCATTGGAGGAATATCGTCAATAATTCCCTCTGCTGAGAAATCTTCCTTTGTTTTCTTTGCCTTTTCTTCCCTTCTAGCGTCAGCCCTTGCTTTTGAGTTTGAGACTGCTGTTTTTACTGCATCATTAGTTTTTGAGATAGCGGATTTAGTACTTGCAGAAACTTTGGAAGTTAACTCTGCAATTTTGGAGCCAGTAGCATTTATTTTATCTGCTAGTGATTGGGACTTTTCCTCAGACACATTTGCTCCAATTAGTCTGATTTTGTGAACTCTTCGGCGGAAAATGGATATTACCCCATTTAGGTCCATTCTCGAGACGAATAATCAAAACCGAGGAGGATGTTGGCCGTATTCATGATTGAAGCCTTGAGCAGCCATTTGATCTTGGTTAGAATTGTAGATTTGACTCTGTGCCCCGAAGTTCATGGCTGTTCCAAAATTAGCAACCGGTACTTTGACTGAATTCGCAGTCATACTTTTCCACCAGGGGATATGAGACTTAACAAGTAAAATTATCCAGTTAATTATTCCTGCAGTACAGCAAATTAGAGTTAGCCAATTTACATGGAAGTAGAATGATTCGTATCTTGTTTCATTGTACAGACCATCCTCACCAAGTAAATCAGGGAGATTCACATACATAATTATCGAGAATATTAGAGATATTAGTAACAAAACAATTGATGCTATATTCAATTGTGCTAATCCAGTAAAGAATTTTCCAGCATGTGGGATTAGTGCCATTGATGTTAATAAAATAACACTCAAGTTCACCCAAATTAAAACAAAGAACATATTTTCTACCAAGGCATAGTTCCCTGCAGTGGATTCAGCCACATCGGTGTCTTCATCATCATCATTACTTGAAGACAAATAATCGTCGATTATCAGTAAACTGGTTGGGAAAATATACTGACCTTCAATTCCATCTTCTTCGTCATAGAATTCGTAGTCCTTGTCAGCGGAAACATATGCGATTGGTACAATAGGCGACAATATGAAAACAATCAAGGAAAGTGAAAGGAATAGTTGCGCTCTTTTTAGTAAACCTAAGGCACCTTTGTCATTGTACAATAGCGAGGATTTTATTGAAGATATAATCACACTCCCCAGCAGCAAACATATTCCAGCAAGTACTGCAGCGAAATAAATCATTACATGAAGGTGTGAAGATACTCCAATATTTCCTGCATTAGATAAATCGAATAAATATGAGGAAATAGTGATAGAAGATTTCCTTGCGAGGAAAATACCAGAGGTTGTGGTCGCTAGGCCAAATAGTGCAACTAATGGTAATTTGAACCTAATATCAAACGGGATTGCCCCCGCAATCATACAACAAAAAGAGAATATCAAAATTAGAACAAAGTACGTCGTTAGTGGTGAAATGACCAAGTAAGCTGTTTCAAATGCACTTTGTTCATCACTGGAAGATTCTTTGAAAGAATCATAGTCATCTTCGCAGCATTCTGACCAATCTTTGGACTCAAAATCTTCGTATTGCATTTTATCTGAGTCAAAATTTTGTGCCTCTGAAAACCATGGCACACCACTAGCATCCATTATCAGTCCAGCAATGGCGCAAAGAAATATGAAGCCTGATAATGCAACTATAACCGACTGCTTACCAACAACTGTACTAACGCTTTGCACGTTACAACCACTTTGCTATTCGATATAAAATAATCCACGGATGTTCGTGCTACGCAAATCTGGTTGTTGATGGTGGGTCTGCCCAGATTTGAACTGGGGTCCAAGCGTCCCAAACGCCCGAGTATAGGCCAAGCTAACCCACAAACCCTTCCAAACCATGCGCTAATGTTCCCCTTCTTGAATGTCACCCAAGAAGGAGGTAGGAACCATCACGCTGTCGAATCAATAATCCTTGACTGACTGCTTCTTCAGCTACATCTTCTGCTTGAACAGAAATCCCCTTTCCTCGCAGGGCTCCTGCAAGCCTGTCAAGATGAACTACGTCCTCGATTGCAGCGATTCTAATACATGCAAATAATTGGCTTGCACTAGGATTTTCATTTACTTCAACTGCTTTAGGAAGTTTTTCTTCCATTTCCTTGCGAAGTTTCTCGGGCATGTTTGCGATTGCTACTTCTCTTTGCAATTCGGCGGCAGTATCCGCAGTAGAGACTATTTGGACATCGTCACCAACTTGAGTACCACAGTGGGGACATTTGCGCGTCTTTCCGCTGACACCCCAGCAGCGCTGACAAGATGGACAGCGCACTACTGTGTACAAATTCTCGCCTCACAGAGAGAAGTCTGGTCTGTCATTGTTGCGTTTAGGACCACCAGGACGCATAGCCGGTGCTGCTGGTGCTTTCGTATCGACACGCTTTGCAGCAGATGCCATAGCATCCGAAGCCTGCCGTGTTAGTCCAGCACGTACTCTTCCGACGTTTCCTCCACCGGACAACTTCAATGATTCTGGCAATATCAAAGCCGCCATAGCTACACCAAAGTGGTCTTGTGCAGCGGTAACTTCGTCAACGGCTACATCAAAGGATACAACCTCTAAATCTCTACTCGCTAGTCTGCGTTGAAGGTTTCTCTTGAGTAGTGCTTCGGTCTCTTCGTAATCCAACTCGGTTGTAATCTTTGCAACGATTGCACATTCTTCACCTTCAGGTGTCCTACATGCTGCCCATGCTACACCTGCACAAGCTGATCCCCCATTGTATGCATAAGAGGTTGCTAAATGACATTCAACCAGTGAACCCATTGGTAGTGGCTTCGGGGGAGTTGCTTCGAATCCCATAGGAAGAAATGCTCCCTGAACTTCGATTAGCCTAGAGTCTCCAAGACCCATCTCGACCAAACCTTGGTCGTAAGCATCTTCTGCATTCTCTCCCCATGATGCAACTGCAGTCATTAACCAACCAGGACAACTCCCCGCTGGAGAGTTTGGAGCATTTCCGGAACCGAACATATTGCAAGCGA
Organism: Candidatus Poseidoniaceae archaeon; assembly: GCA_049606035.1. Taxonomy (GTDB): domain Archaea; phylum Thermoplasmatota; class Poseidoniia; order Poseidoniales; family Poseidoniaceae; genus MGIIa-K1. The sequence goes on from JBMYVD010000001.1 coordinate 35,431, forward strand.
CATAGGATTAGGTTCATCAAGTGCTTGGTCTGAGTTTATTGTATGACCGGCAATTCGAGGTTCATCCTATTGCTCGGTGCATCTCTGCTCGTTGTCGCATTTGCCGGCATGTCAACCGTAAGTGGAGAAGGGTGGGTCATTCCAATGGCGACATTGCTATCTGGAATTTTGCTTATTCTTGTTTTTTCGGCCATAACAATCAAACAAGAATCTGAGAGGGGAAGTACACCATTGTCAACGCAATCACAATCTCAAGGGAAAAGTGTGGACACTGTGGCTGATGATTTACCTGACCCTGTTGAATCCGGGTTTGATTTACCAATTCTCTGATTATTCAGATAGGTCTTCACTGTTGAATACTGGAGGCTCGGGATTTTGGGGTAATTCACTCAATTCCTCAGGGCTGAGTTCTCTAAGAGTTGCATCTTCGTGAATAATTTGTGAATGTCCGTTTGGATCTAACAACTCAAGAGTAACAGAATTGGGAATTGGGTCTTCCTTTAACTCTAGCAATGTCGTATGCATTTCTTGGAGTCTTTTTATGTCGGACATTTCACTATCCTCTACGTAGGCCTGCCTTGTTACCATAATGATTACATCCATGAATCTGTCAATAACACCTTCAACATTTGAAACATAACCGGTTGATGCACTACCAGGATTTACTTCCAAATCTAATTCAACCAATCTCACTGTACAAGATGACGATCGAATTACTCTAGCTCGCATGTGTTCGGGCTTGCTGATAACAATGGTGGAAGCACCGGGCTTCTTGCCTTCTGCAGGAATGAAATCTGTTTGTCTCCATCCGCATGCATTGCACAGAACCGTGACTTGAGTGTGCTCACCAAAATACGGTATTTCATCGACGTGTGTCATCATTGCAACTTTGCCTTCAACTTTGCAAATTGGACATGGAATTTCAACCGGGACCTCTTGCATATTTTCACCTACCTTAGGTCTGAATTATCGACACTGAACGCTTCTGCATCCACTCCTCTAACGCCTCGACATCCAGGGGGCAACAACATCAATCTGCTATTGGTAAGCCTGATGATTTGGCCACCTAAATCAGATTCAACAAATTTGTTTAGTCGCTCAATAGCGGTTTGAAGTTCTAATTCACGAGTCATCAACTTCTCCATTCTCACAATTGCCGCTTCACCATCCGCTAACCAATCAAGCAATTGTGGAACTCCGGTCAAATCATGCAAAACTGCGCGATGAATAACTAGCCCGTCGGCTACCTTTGGAACCGGAGCATTGGGATACAATTTCTCCATGTCGTGATAACGGTTTGAGTTTGTATTGTTTGGTGTGCGGATATCGGGCTCCTGAGAAGGTAAATTCAATGGACGTGGTGCTGAACCATCGAATGAATCGAGCGAAGTCTGCTTGTCTCCTTCCTCGCTCATGAACTGCATGGAATGACGGTTGGTTGATAAGGGTCCCGCGAATCGAGGGTATTGTCCCGACTGGTTTGACGGGCTCCTATCGAGGTGAGAATGTGAACGAAGCTCCAGGCGCAGTAAAAACAGGAACAAGTACAGTAGGTATCACTTTCAAGGGCGGAGTCGTTGTTGGTGCTGACCACCGAGCAACCATGGGCCACTTCGTTGCAAACAAGAGTGTTCAGAAACTCTTCAAAATCGGTGACAACCTAGCTCTAACAACCGCTGGTCTTGTCGGCCACGCACAATCTTTGGCAAGAACACTAGCTGCTGAAGTTTCACTATTCGAGTTGAGGAGAGGCGACGCAATGACCGTTAGAGGCGCTGCTACTCTTACTGCAAACATTCTCTCCGGCAGACCACACTGGGTGCAACTCCTCATTGTTGGAGTTGACAGTGAAGGTGGTTCTGTTTATTCAATCGATTCTGCAGGAGGATCAATTCCTGATTCATATTGTGCAACCGGTTCCGGTTCGCCTTACATGTACGGTGTATTAGAAGATGGTTTCAGCGAGAATATGTCTAGAGACGCCGCTGTTGCACTAGCAGCAAGGGCACTATCAGCATCCGCTCAACGTGATGCTGCATCCGGAAACGGAATGGACCTTGCCGTAATCACTGCAAAAGATGGCTACACTCCTGTAGACCAGAAAGAGATCGCAGCCATACTCAAGAAGTAGGCATCATACTCCACTCACGGGTTAGTCTCGTGGCCCCATTCTGGGGTTCACCATGTCAATCAGTGAGCGGGAGGTGAAGAATCATGAGACTTAGTTTCAAAGAAATGAAGGATGCGATAGCAAAAATTGTTCCCAAGGACATCCAGTACGATGTTGATTTGGAAGCAGGAGACATCTCCATTGTTACTACAACCCCTGATGCGTTTGGCGGAGGAGATGGACTAGTTGGAAAAATCGCTAAGAAAATCAAGCGAAGAATCGTACTCAGGCCTCACGAATCGATCATGAAAGGTGAGGCTGAAACAGAGGAGTTTATTCGAGATTTAATCGAAGACGTCGCTGGAATAGACTCGATTTATTTCGATTCTTGTTACTGTGAAGTAACTGTAATCTGTAACAACCCTGGTGAGGCAGTTGGTAGAAGAGGGGCAAACGCAAAAGCAATTCGTGATGAATGCGGTTGGCTGGTCAAATTTGAGAGAACACCACCAATTTATTCCAAAACAATGCATGACATCAGAGGATATAGAGCGTCACACGCCAAGGAAAGAAGGAAACTCCTCAAGGACTTTGGATTGAATATTTACAGGCCAAAAAGACCAGGCTCGTTTTGGGTAAGAACCACTGCATTGGGTTCATACAGAGAAGTAGGCCGTGCATGCCACCTAGTTACTTCAAACGAAAGTAGAGTCATGATAGACGTTGGTGTAAACATCGCATCTGATACAGACCCAATGCCTTACTTTACTGCTCCAGAGGCACTACCGATGGAGAAAATGGATGCTGTCATCTTAACTCACGCACACTTAGACCATGCCGGAATGTTACCAGTTCTATTCAGATATGGCTACAGGGGGCCTGTCTACTGTACTCCTCCAACCAGAGACATGATGTTACTGCTTCAATCCGACTACCTCAAAGTTGGCGGTTCTGAAGGAAAGAGAGCACCTTACGATATGGAAGACATTCGAACTTGTATGAGGCACGTTATCGATGTTGATTGGGGACAGACAGTTGATATCGCACCCGATATGAAATTGACATTCCATAACGCAGGACACATTCTTGGTTCTTCATCCGTCCACTTACACGTTGGCGACGGTAAGCACAACATCGTATTCTCTGGCGACCAAAAATATGAGAAATCATGGCTATTTGATGCAGCTAACACAAGATTCCCAAGATGTGAGACACTTGTTATCGAATCAACTTACGGTGCATCTGGTGATTTCCAACCGAGCAGAGAAGAAGCGACCCAAGAACTCCAGGATATTGTTAGCCGAACTATCAAGCGTGGTGGAAAGTTGATATGTCCTGTTTTCGCAGTTGGGCGGTCACAGGAGGTTATGATAGCAATTGATGAATTATTCAGATCTGGTGCCATAAAACCTGTACCAGTTTATCTTGATGGAATGATTCAAGAAGCCACAGCGATTCATTCTTCACACCCCAATTACCTTACTCAAGCACTCAGGAAGAGTCTCTTGAAAGACGATGGAAATAATCCATTCACTAGTGAGTGGTTCCGTCCAGTTCAAGGCAGAGAGATGAGAGAATCGATTGTAATGGATGGAAGCCCATGTATCGTCTTAGCAACTAGCGGTATGATGAATGGAGGTCCGGTAATGAACTACTTCCAAAACTGGGCACACGAACCAAGAAACTCTCTTTGCTTCGTGGGTTACCAAGCTGAAGGAACACTTGGGCGAAGACTGCAGAAAGGTTTCAGTGAAGTACCAATGGTAATCAATGGACAGACAGAGATCGTGAAAATAGGTTGCGAGATGGCAACAATCGATGGATTCAGTGGTCACTCCGACAGAAGGCAGCTGCTGGAATTCATTGAGAATATGAGTCCAAGACCAAAGAATGTTATTTGTCATCATGGTGACTACTTCAAATGCAACGAACTTGGAAGAACCCTAAGAGAGAAATTCAAGGTGAGAACATACGCTCCTCAGAATCTTGAAACGATCAGATTATCCTGATTATTCAAAGAACCGCTCCACCAAGTGAGCGGTTTCATCGCGCTTTTCAGCAAGATTCGAAAGCCAATCAGTTGCTCTTTCAATACACATCTGCTTCATTTCACCAGCAAGTATTTTTCCTGCTCTGTAGTCTTGGTTTATCTCTTCTAGGAATCCATCATCCTCTTCGAAGAAATACATCATGTATTGGTAAGCTACGTCTTTATCTGGGTCTCCGCCTAGTCTTCGATGCTCTTCGATTGTTGATTGACCGCCTGAAAATGATTTTTTAATTTTCTTTTCTGCTGTCGCAATATCATCAGACAAGAAGAGAGTGGTCTTAGGCTTCGAAGATGACATCTTGTCGCCTGTCATTCCAACTGCAAATCGATGGTATGTGCTTGATGGAGCAAGAAGACCCATCCCCCCCATACTTCGCTCAAGAGATAAAAGTGCCATTCTGATAGGCCCTTTATCCTTAGAAGTAGCACTGGGAATGTTTACAGTACCATGTTTGGGATTTGACATTATATCTGAATAACCTAGTCCTTGTATGGCTGATACTATCTTGGAAAATACTTCTTTCTGCCTTTCTTTATTCACTCGACCGCTTGGCTCAACTCCCATGGTCAAGGAGTTGTCCTCTTGAATTGACACGCCGACTTGAAGTCCCATTTTCGCATCACTTACATTGAACCAGTTTGTTTTGGATGCTAGTCCTCTAGTTAATCTTAGATGTGGATCTTGGTCGATTCCGACAGGTACTACAATTGGGCGTAGTCCACCGTATTCATCTAACTGAGGATGTAAAATGTCGCCAGCTTGGACCAGTGGTGCTTGCACGTGAGCAAGATTGGTCGAACCATCAAATCCGTATATCGCTTCTAATTCACTCAGGTTAGTTCTCTTACCTAACTGAAAACCTAATTTTTGAACGACACTTCTCTCAGATTGGAAATAAACTGTGGTTTTTTCCGGGTCAAGACCTAATGCAGCATAGTTTGCCACATACTCCTCAGCTGCAATTTTCTTTCCTTCGGAAAGTGAAATACCTCTAGTTGCGGTCGATTCAAGGTCTGCAACTGCAATTGTAACGTCACCGCCCTGCTGCTGGAACCAATTTACTTGGTCGATGACCATCGAATGCCCAAGGTGCATCCTACCAGATGGCATCAGGCCAGTAAGAACTCCGAATGGATCCCCTGATTTTTTTGCGTTCAATACCATATCAAGGTCTCTGTGTGCAAAGACAACACCTCTGCGGTGTAGCCTTGAAGGCGAATTTAAGGAGACTCCTTCCATCGAAGAAAGACCGAATTTTTCGATTATCCTGGAGTAATCTGTTGATTGAGATGAACCCCATGGATCGATACTAACTTCGTCATCCATCAGCATCACCGCTTTCGCCTTTAGGCATCAACTCTTCGGCTTTTGAATATGCTAAGGCGTCTTTCTTCAAAACAAGCCAAATTCCCGAGACACTCAGAATTAATACTCCAACACCAACATATGGGAGCCACTCTAGACCCTCTTCAAGCCCTCTGGGTGTAAGTAACCAAGTGAACTTTAGGAATTCATGGTCGTCAAACCTCTTTGACCAAAGGAATAAGTCGGTTGTAGAATGACCTCCAATGGTCAATGCTGAAGTTTTGTTATTGAAGAATTGAGTTCTACCCGTTATGTCGTATTCAACCTCTTCACTTAGATTAAACTCTACAGCATTGCCTGCTTGTACGCTGATATATAGAATTGAACCTTCTTGCCTCCAACCTTCTTTTGTGTTACGTTCATCAACTCCTAACGGAGGCAAATTCGAATCCAAGACAGTTGCATCAGAGATATTTGCAATCCAAGTTATTGGAACGTTCCATGCATTTGTTGCTGATCTGCAAGCCACAGAGTCGATTGGCTCAAAATGAAGAACTGAATTCTCAAGTGAATGATTGAAACTGTTACACCGTTCTACAGCCCAGTAGGAGTATGCTTCACCCCATGTTGTGAACCAAGTATCATCCCTTTCAGATAACATTTCGACTACTTCCGAGTCGTGTCTAACCGTAGCATCGTGAATCCTTCCAACCCAGTACATGTTTACAAGGCCACCAGAATCTAATTCTGACTCTAGTAAGGAAATTTCTGCAATTCCCTTCTCTAGCGAACCTCCTCTCCGTCCCAAGTCGAACCAATCATATTCACGCTCTGGTACGTTTTCTGCACTATGCCAAGCAGTTGCAGATTGGCCGGTTTCATCCCCGTGTACGCTGAACCCCTGGTTCGAAATAACCGTGTGTTGAGCTGCTGTCAAATCACTTGGAGTGTAGGTAGAAATCGGGCTACTGCCCCACTTCGAGGCATCGATTCTATCCTCAACATATTCGCGACATTCTAGAGCAACCGCTCCTGGGTCTGCCTTCCACGCCAAATTTGGCATGCCGTAGCACCCGAATTCATCACCTTTCTCTAGACGCTCTTCGCCAATGGTTGCAAGCCATCCATCCTCTTCCCATTGAACGTCCGCAAGTACGGATGGTGCGAAAGTTGCGGACAGCAACATCGCAAGTACGACCAGACGCATGTGGTGAGGCCTGCGTAGGGCCCATTTCAGCATTACCTCATTCTGATATTAGGCAAGCATCAAAGGTTAGTAGTTTCAGGAAGTAAATGATGAGCGACCTCAAAGAGGCGTGGATGGCTTTGGAAAGCCACTGGAAAATCACTCCTAAGGATGCTAGGATTACTGGCGATGCATCCTATGGATTCATGCGATGGACATTGGCTCCATTCTTCCGAATGATCCTAAGAGTGAAAATCAGAGGGATAGGAAATGTTCCAAAGTCGGGCCCAACGATTCTCGCTGCTAATCACCTCTCACATGTTGACCCTTTGGTTGTAATCCTTGCTTCCAGAAGGAGAACACACTATCTAGCAAAAGATGGACATTTTCGCAATGTTGCTCTAAGAACTTTCATGAGGGCAACAGGACAAATCGAAACAAATAGGGAAACAGGTGGTGCTGATGCTTTGTCCAGTGCAGCTGTCGTGCTGCATGCAAACAGAGCATTGGGCATATTCCCCGAAGGTACACGCTCAAAGAAGACTGAGCCACCATTCCTTTTGCCGGGAAAAACAGGAATCGCTAGACTCGCTGCATCATATCCCGATGTTCCAGTTGTCCCGATTGGCCTTACAGGAACTAGGGAATTCATGACCCCTAACAAGCATAAATTGCCTCGCCTCTGGAAAAAGGTTGGAATTTCATATGGAAAGCCCATTACTTGGTGGGAGTGGTTAGAGAAAAGAACCTCAATTGAAGACTTGCAAGCACTTGCTCACAAAGAAGACTACGAGGTTAAATCATCACTATCGGCGATGTATCGAGAGTTTACTGATGAATTCATGGAGAGAATAAAAGGCCAAGGTGCTCCGTGAAAATCCTCAAAGGCCTTCATACTAGGTCGATAGCCAATGCAGGAGTATCTCGACTTGATGCAGCGTATCCTTGACGAGGGCGAGGAGAAAGGAGATAGGACTGGCACGGGTACATTATCCGTATTTGGACATCAAATGCGCTTTGATTTATCCAAGGGATTTCCTATGGTCACAACCAAGAAATTGCATCTGAAATCAATCGTTCACGAACTGCTCTGGTTCCTTGCAGGAGATACAAATATCGCCTATCTCCAAGAAAACGGAGTAAGAATTTGGAACGAGTGGGCTGATGAAAATGGCGACTTAGGTCCTGTTTATGGCAAGCAATGGCGGAAATGGGAAACTAAAGATGGAAAGGTAATCGACCAAGTTCAGCAGGCTATTGAGATGATCAAAACCAATCCTAATTCTCGCAGAATTATCGTAAGTGCATGGAACGTTGGAGAACTCGAAGAAATGGCTCTAATGCCCTGTCATGCATTCTTCCAATTCCACGTAGCCAATGGCAAACTCAACTGCCAATTATACCAGAGAAGTGCAGATGTCTTCTTGGGTGTACCTTTCAACATTGCATCCTACGCATTACTCACCCACATGATGGCACAAGTTTGTGGATTGAAAGCTGGAACATTTGTACATACACTAGGAGATGCGCATCTTTACATGAATCATCTAGAGCAAGCAAAATTACAACTCACTAGAACCCCTATTGAACCTCTTCCTCAACTCAAATTAAATCCAGATATTACAAACATCGATGACTTCACATACGACGATATAGAAGTTATTGGATACGAGCACCATCCTCACATAAAGGCCCCAATCGCAGTGTGATATTATGCTGGGAATGATTGTTGCCTGTGACAGAAATGGTGCCATTGGCAAAGATGGAGATTTGCCTTGGCGACAGTCTACCGACTTGCAACATTTCAAACGAGTCACTATGGATTCAACAATTATCATGGGAAGAAAGACCTGGGACTCATTACCCGGATTATTGCCTGGCAGAAGGCATGTCGTGCTATCAAGGGGCGAAGTCGAAGGTGTAGAGGTAGTATCATTTGACCAAGCAATGAAAATGGAAGGATGGATTATTGGCGGCGGCCAAATTTACGAACTATTCCTTCCACATGTAAACCAATTACATCGAACCATTATAGATACTAGAGTGGACGGTGCCGACACACACTTTCCTGATATCACGGGCATGGGTTTCAAATTAAATGAAGAGAGACATGTTTCTGCAGGCGAAAAAGACCAACACGACATGATATTCCAGCATTGGATTAGAGAGTAATATTCACTTCATGGTGGTAGAATAGAGTAAGATAGTTTCAAGTATCTGTTGAAAGGACAACGACACATGAGCACAGGCCTCGTAATTGGTATAATCGCTGGTGTAGTAGTCCTCATTGTGATGATTTGGTTTATCAGCACATGGAACAGACTAGTACGTCTAGAAGAAAATGTAAACAAATCATGGGCAGATATTGACGTTCTATTGAAGCAAAGATATGACATGATTCCAAACCTAGTAAACACTGTGAAAGGATACGCATCCCACGAAAGAGAAATCTTCGAACAATTCGCACTTGCTCGCCAAACCGCAGCAGGCTGCCTAGCGAGCGGTGACGTCAAAGGCCTAGGTGCTGCAGAAGGAACCCTTGCTGCACTCATGCCAAGAATCAATATGGTTGCTGAGCAATACCCCGAACTTAAGGCTGACACTTCCTTCGTTAACCTACAAAACCAATTAGTTTCCATTGAGAACCAGGTATCAGACAGAAGAGAATTCTACAACGCAAGCGCAACAAACTGGAACGCTGCAATTCAGATGATTCCAACCAGTATCGTCGCTGGAATGAAGGGTGCAATGCGCAGAGACCTGTTCGAAGTAACAGACCCTGTACAGAGAGAAGCCGTTCAAGTTCAATTCTGAGCACTGCACCACATCGCTATAGGGCAAAATCGGGTGAACGTTTATGTCCGATTTTGAGAGGTAGGCCACATGGTTGAAATTACCTGTCCACACTGCTCGGAAGACCTTGAACTGCCAGATGGTGCCTTTGGGGATTTTGAGTGCCCAATGTGCGAAGAAGAATTCATTTGGGGACAGCAACCTGTTCAAGTTGTTCACAACTTGCCCAAAGAGAAAGGAATTACGAAAGTAATTCTGAATATTATTGCACTCTGGACTGGATTTGGCTTACTTGCAACGGTCGGTTTCGTCGTTGGATTGATAGCAGCATTTTACTTTCTTGCATTAATCCTTGGTGGTTTAGCAAACTAAATTCATTCAGCGAAGCGTAGCAATACCTTACCAATATTCTTCGCATCATGGATGTGTTGGTGTGCTTTCGCTACATCTTTGGCATCAAAAATTGAGTCGATCACTGGTTTGAGATGACCGTCTTTCACACCTTCCATTATTCTGTAGAGTTGCTGTGCCATCGCTTCTTCGTCTTTCCAAGTTCCCATGTGGACACCGAATACTCCCCTATTCCTTGTCATAAGGCGTAAAGCATCGAATTTTGGAGTCTTTCTCAATGCAAAGAACGCTTTCAATAGAGAACGTTTTGATGTTGGAGCTGCTGAGGAAAGACCGTAAGTGTACAACTTACCACCTTCGGCAAGACAACCTAAACTTCTTGTTAGATTGTCCCCCCCAATCGGGTCTAGTATATGGTCGACTCCTCTTCCATCAGTTGCTTCTTTCACAATTTTTGTGAAATCTTCGTTATGTCTATCGATTGGTATTCCACCAAACGATTTGATAATGTCAGATTTGTGTCCCGAAGCAGTCGCCCAGACTTGCTCTATACCTGCCCATTGGCATAATTGGAGTGCTGCTGTCCCAACCCCTCCGGCTCCACCGTGAATCAAAACAGTCTCACCTTTCTTTAGATGACCCAAGTAATGCAACATGTGGTGTGCCGTTAGATAGGTTACTGGCATAGCTGCAGCTTCATCCAGACCCATCTCATCAGGGATTGGAATTACTCTTGATACCTTGACTGCAACATGACTGCATTGACCACCTGTCGGCATCGCTGCAACAATTCTCTGACCAACTTCAAACTCGGTTACACCCGCTCCAAGAGAATGAATTACACCACTGACTTCATATCCAGGAGTAAATGGAAATGGAGGTCTTGGTTGATACAGGCCAAGTCTCATCAGCGTATCTGCGAAATTGATTCCTGCATAATGAACCTGAACACAGACTTCCCCTTCCTTGGGAACTGGCATTTCTATGTCCTGTATTTTGAGAACAGAGGGTGAGCCCGCTTTGGTGATTGAAACGCAATATGCCATGATGCTGCTAAAGCGACTATTGTTTCAATGCTTGCCTAGAACAATCACCTTCGATTATTCATCTGGATTGTACTCAGTAACACGTATTCCAAGGCGACCTTTTCTTGCAGGCCTCTGCATGATTTTTTCATACTTTGATTCAAAGGCTGATTTTAGATCTATTTTCATCGCAAGCGAGTGACCCATTAACAAAATCAAAACATCAGCCATCTCTTCTGCGCACTCTTCTATTGGTTTCCCTTTGGTGACTGCTGCTGCTAACTCACCTAGTTCCTCAACAGTAAGGGCAATTCTGTAACCCATATCATGACCATTATTTCGTGCGAAATCGTGTTTGTGATGGAAGGCTGCGACTTTTCGCATCATATTACTCCATTCATCATCTTCTTGGCAATTCAGCCAATCCTCGACGCCTCGGCTCATAGGTGCTGTTTTGTCGCTAGAGAATTAGTCATTGCGTGAACGCCTTGATGCAATCAATCACAGGTCCAAGTTTAGATTCCGCTGTTGAAGACACTTCTTCATGATTCAAATCCTTACTTGAATCCCCAGGTTCTCGGCCAGCCGCCCAATTACTTGATACAATAATCGCTGCATATGGGAGATTTAATTCAGCAGCCAACTTACATTCCCTAGGCATAGTCATTCCAACTACTTCACCACCTAGTTTTTCTATCGCATCGATTTCTGCCTTAGTCTCAAAGTGTGGACCGTGAGCCAACCAATATGTTCTGCTCAATTTTAGACCCGGTTGCAATTTTGACAACACTGCTTCCAGTTTCTCATTCATCCCTGCATCGAATGGCTCAGTCATTGAAGTGAACTTAGCATCAGCATTTGAGAATGTAGATTCAACACCTGTGAAGTCAATGTACTGATGAGCGTACCCGACTGAGCCAGGAGGAAAGTCTTGTGGAATAGTGCCTACCGAGCATATTGCAAGAATCGAGTCTACACCAGCATTCGCTAATGCCATTATGTTGGCATGATGATTTATCGAATGGGGAGGGGTTGTTCCTTCCCCGTGATGCCTTTCTACGAAGAACAGTTCATTGTCTCCGCTTTTAACACAGAGTAATGGTACACTACCGTACTTAGTCTCGACAACTATCTCATCACTTCTAGTGACATCCAACTCACTAGTTGCAAGGCTGGTCATAGCCGTGCCGCCAATGAGGCCCAGGCGCATCATCTTTCAACTCACTCAAGGAGGCGAGCGACGATATCAGCCTTAGTTCCAGAAGTTGCAACTCCTGCAGCCTTTGCCTTCTCAACCAACTCATCCTTCTTCAGTTTCATTAGTGAAGCCTCGGTTTCAGCCGGTGCTTCTTCAGCGACTTCTTCGACTTCTTCTTCAGGTTCTGCAGCAGGTTCGACCTCTTCTTCTGAAGGTGCTTCAACAACTTCTTCTTTCTCAGAGATTGACTCCATTGCTTCTGCTGCTGCTAGTAGACCAGCTTCTTCACCGTCATCTGCATCATCTTCTTCGGCAGCCGCTAGTGCTGCGGCTTTCTTTGCCTTGAGTTCTGCTTCTTGGCGAGACTCTTCAGCATGGATTTCGTCTAGAGTTGGTCCCTTTTCGGTAATTACACCAGATTGCAATAGTTGGCTCTTGCGGATTACAACATTTCTGCAAGGGTAAATTGCCTTTACTGCGTTTCTAATCTCTGTTTCTAGGTCGCCTCCGAGCATTGCTTCTTGCAACTTAGCATAAGTAGACTTTGCAGCGAAAGAGCGAATGATTTCAGCGGACTTAGCACGCATTGCTTGCTTGACTGATGTTTGGCATCTTCGCTCTGTGATCATAAGTGGCTTCATTCTTACTAGGAAACCATCGGTGGTTACAACATCTACTACGTCGTCGATTTTTCCTCTGTATCTTCGAATTTGACGACGTGTGTGGTCGGATTGGTGTGCGTGTCCTACGAATGTAGTTAGTGCATCTTGACCAACTACTTCGGTCACTCTGAATCTTAGAAGGACGTGCATCTTAGTGAAGTCGCCACTGAATTCTTGCTGTGTCATTTCATAGACACGGCCCATGATGTGCTCATCTGTCTCACCGAGAGTTTCTCCTATTCGCTTGAAGTTCCATGGATGTCGTGGTGCACGGATTGTGAACCATCGCTTGTTCTTCCACTTGTCACGCTGCTTACGTGCTGCTGCACGTGCCTTTGCACTCATCTTCTTCGCCATTTTGGATCAACTCTCAGATTGCGGGGGCTACCCCACTTGCAGCCCTCCGACAAACATGGCCTATATGAAGGGAATAGATGCTTACTAAGCGCCTATTGGAGCACAATCACCAGCCACGCTGGTCTAGACGAACCTCGAGTGTTTCTAGTTCATCCCCACGCATTGGTGCACCTTCCATCATACCCATCGCTTCAGCGACCTTGTCAGGGTCGTCGTAGTGAGCTGTTGCTAGAACGATAGCGTCTGCCATAGTTTTGGGGTCCTCTGATTTGAAAATACCAGAACCAACGAAAATACCGTCGACTCCCATCTGCATCATCAGTGAGGCATCTGCAGGTGTAGCGATTCCGCCTGCGCAGAATGTTACTACTGGTAGTCTGCCCAATTCAGCAACCTCAACCAAAATATCTCTGATTCCACCATGCATTTCATCATCGATTGCACCAAATGGTGTAATGTTGGATGTTCCTGGAAGGTCGCTTGAATCTGCTAGAACCCTGTACCTGTCCATGATTATGTTTGCAGCCTCGTCCAGACCTTTGTCATCAAGAGTTTGAATCTGTCTAACTTCTTGGTCGATTAGCCTAGCGTGTGTAACCGCTGCAACAACGTTACCAGTCCCAGCTTCGCCTTTAGTACGAATCATTGCGGCGCCTTCGTAAATTCTTCTGACAGCTTCTCCTAGTCCGGTTGCGCCGCAGACGAAAGGAATGTCGTGTGCGTTCTTGTTGATGTGGAAGTATGGGTCAGCAGGTGTAAGTACCTCAGATTCATCAACCATGTCAACACCGAGTGCTTGCAAAACCTGAGTTTCGGCTTCATGCCCGATTCTAGATTTTGCCATGACTGGAATAGAAGTGCATTCGATGATTCCAGTGATCATGTCAGGATGAGAAGTTCTCGCAACCCCACCTGCTTTTCTGATGTCCGCAGGCACTCTTTCTAGGGCCATGACGGAGACTGCTCCAGCGTCTTCAGCAACAGCAGATTGTTCTGGTGTAACGACGTCCATGATTACGCCGCCTTTCAGCATTGAAGCAAAACCACGCTTCAATAGGTCGTCAGCGTGGCGTAGGGATTTTACATCGGCATTATTATTCATGGCCATCATCCCTTGCGTGGGACATTTCATTCATGAAGATATGTTATCCTTCACAAAATTAGTCGCCTAGAACCGGGGTGTCACCGGTAGCGATTTCAGCATCGACTGATTCGGTTTCGTTCCTTTCAATCCATGCTTCTTCGTCATCTGGGACATCGGTATCAGCAAAGATTGCATCGACTGGACATTCCGGCACACATGCTCCACAATCAATGCACTCATCTGGGTCGATGATTAGGTAAGTGTCTGCTTCTCTGAATGCTTCAACAGGACAAACTGCAACACATTCCTGATATTTGTGGTCAACACAAGCCGAGGTTACTACGTGGGTCATGGGAATCTCTCCAACTATCGCTCAAAGTTGTAGGATATAATGCCTTGCTAAGAGCCTGAAAAATTTAGGGCAGCCTAATTCAGTGCTGCGGTTTTGGCATTTTCAATTGTTTCAAGTGCTACATCCATTGCCTCACTTCCAGGATAGACCTCCAATTTCGCTTTGCCTTTGACTGTAGGCCTTTCGCCGGGAGAGGTTAGAGTCAATTTCCCTGAAAGTAAATCCAACAAGTCTAGACGAATGTGAATTACATTATTTTCATCAAGCCGGTCATTTAGTTCAGACTGCAATGATTCTAGTACTTCAACTCCCAAAAGGGATAGAGATTTTGTTGCCTTGCCTCTTCTTTTTAATTCTGCAGTTATTAGGTGAATCGGAGAACCGTGATATGAATTCATTCTCTCAATCGAGACTGCCTTATCATCACCAACTAACCATCCAAGTGCTGCGGCGTGAATATACTCATCCTCTAGACCACTGGCAGTGGATTGCCAAGACACGTGATGTACGCCCATGAATGTCCCAACTCTTTGGAGGTGATGATTATTTTCAATCAAGCGGGTGGTCAACACCCTCTTCACCAAGAGTCCATCGCAGAGTTTTGATGACCCCATCCAATGCTTTGTGATTCCTAGCAGCTTCTTTCATGCCGTCTCTATCTCCGTCTTTGCTGCATTGGTCGAACCACTTCTTCCACTGGTCTCTGCGAGCAATAGCCTTTCCAAGCATCTCTTCAATCTCACTCCATGAGCGGTCGTAACTTCGAACTGGCTCTCTACCATTCTCAGAACTCATCGCCACACTGCGCAAACATTCCCTATAAGAAAGGTACACCAACACGCTCTGTAAATTACCTTTTTTCATTTTCAAGGTCGATAACGATATGAGATTCGTCACCAATCACGCAATTATGTATTCTAGAGTCAATGATTGAATTTTCACCAATAATCGATGATTCTGATACTCCATTTATCCTCGAGTTTGCCATAACAACGGAGTTTACCGCTGCCCCATTTACCGAGGAACCTGCAAGAATAACTGATCTAGAGATATGCCCACTTACAGAGGCTGAATCGCTGATGAAAGAGCCATCTGGCAATACTTCACCATCAGGCATTGGGAATGGTAACTCATTACGCCTTTCAATCAATGTCATTTGGGCTTTGTGAAGTTCAAAGGGATGTCCAACATCGAACCAAATCCCGTTGACTGTTTTTGCATACATTGGCCAGCCTCTTGCCAAAACATCGGGGAATAGTTGCTTTGAAAAATCGTATTTTTCACCTTCTGGTACTAATTCCATTACCTCTGGCTCGATTATGTATAATCCAGCATTAATCAAATTTGAAAACGCTTCTTCATTTGTTGGTTTTTCTTTAAACTTTGAAATGTATCCTTCATCCAATGAGGAGTCAACATCGCCCTCGTGTTTACTTGAAAGGCCGACTATACCAAATTCTGTTGGATCATCTACTTCCCATAGAGCCATTGTAACCTTAGCTCCAGATTTTCGATGGGAAGATAGTAAATCTTCAATATCGAAGGAAGCGACTGAATCTCCTGAACCTACAACGAAGGTTTCAGTCAATTCTTTAGACAATAATTTCACACTACCCGCTGTTCCCATTGGTCTATCTTCTTGATTAACTCTACTTTTGGTATTCCACGAATCCACGTGCGATACAAGTTGCTCCCCCTGGTAGCCGGTTGTGACAATAATTTCTGACAAACCTGCAGCAACCATTGCATCCTTGACATAATCAATCACAGGTCTGCCTAATACAGGAACCATCGGTTTTGGCCGATTTTTCGTTAAGGGCATCAAACGGGTACCACGGCCTCCCGCCATGATAATTCCAAGCAGACTCTCACTTCCTGCCACGGGAAGCGGTCATGTCTATGCTTCGCATGTTTTTCTTCTTACTAGAACGGCCCTTTTTGGCACCGACACCAGCCCTGTCTCCAGACATAGTACCACCAAATGATAGTGAACCTGCACTTAGAAGGTGTTCAACCATAGAATCTGCAACATTTTCATCCTCTGCACCGGTTTTCATCTCGTTAGAAACCGAAGCGTTATGGTCAGTAATCCAAGATTCTCTTTCTTCTCTTGCGATTTTCAGTTTGTCCCTTGCTTCATTGACTTCCTTCATCATTTCAGAAATCTTTGAGTGAACCTCGTCGGCCTTTTCTCTGCAAGCCAAGAATTCTTTGTGGAATCTGTCGCCCTCACCTTTGAGGAAATCTCTGTGAGCGAATAATTCGTCTAATTCCTTGCTCATTCCCTTTGCTCTCTCAAGACATTCCACGAAATCCTTGTGTGCAGCATCTGCTTCTGCTTTGAGTTGAGCGATAGCTTCGTCCCTATTCGATAAGTCGACTTTGATTAATTGTAATTTCTCAACCTCTGGTTCAAGTTCTTTCATGCGGCGACGCATATTCTTGATCTTCTCCATGGTCTCCTTTTCCTTCTTAGAAGACATACCACCTCGAGTTTCGTAGGTCTTTTCCATGTTGTCTACTTCACTCGACAGTTTGTTAAATTCAAATGAGGCGGATTTCTTGTCATTTTTATCGCCACGCTGGGCCTTTGCTTGCCCAATTAGGTCTCTAATTTGGGCTTGGATTGCATCTCTTCTGGTCTTGTGTAAATTCTGCTCTGCACGAATTGCCTTAACTTCTGCAACCGACATATCTAATTTTTCACGGTGCTCCTTGTACTGAGCTTGGATTGCATTGCGTTGCTCTGCGAAACGCTTTGCTTGGTCGTTGTGATTATTCCTTGCATCACGTAACTTTCGAACCTTTGCCTCCATTTGATGAAGGTGGTCACGCAAATCAGCATCTGGACGAGTGTTCTCATCTTGAGCCTCGGTCATGGCATCTGCGACGGCATCATTCCTTTCAATGCTACGATTGAAAATATGGTTCAAGCAGAAGCCAAGAGTGCCATTAATTGGAAGATAATCGCCCCGAACAAACCAATACTACCAAGCAAGTATGAAGTGATAGAACTGGTATTCCTGAGCCAAGTTACGAACTCTGGCTGTACTCTGACATTTATTTGGCGTCCAACGAGTAAATCTCCGTTTGTATTTTCCAACCTCACAGAAACAGATGCCTCTCCAGTCCTCTCCGGCAGTAGTGTTTGCCATGTTATTGTACCATCTCTCAATAGACCAGACATTCTTCCTATTACATCATCATCGCCTTCGCTAGATAATGGAACTTCTTCATCCGCCCACCATGATTTTTCTCCTGGCTCTAGATTATATCTTAGTGCCAAATCATTTGGACGGAAATCAGGTGAATGAACCCTGAGTACTACTTGCCTCTCCTCACCTGTAAGGTTGTAAATATAACAAAATAAATTCGCTTTTTCTGTAACTACGTTTTCCAAATCTACGTCAAATAACAAGCCATCTAAATCCGCTTTTTTCCCTATTGCAAGGTCCTGTTCTAACCTTTCAATTAATCTATAGAAGGCAGGATTGTTACGGTTTGAACTAGCAAACAAAGAATCCCATAGCTCTTCTTTGAAGATCTCATGTTCCAAAATGAGTTTTACTCCTTTGCTAGTCAGAATTTCAGCCAACTCAATACTGGTGGTGCTTCTATCAATACCACCTTTGAATCTTCTATGCATCAGCATAAGGAATTTTTCCCAGCCGAACTCTTTGTTTACTCCTTTCTTTGTGTTGGATTCAAATTCATTCAAAAAATCATCAAACTTACTTCTGAGCAGTGGGTCCATCAGATTTCTCATCATGTCAGTATATGCCATATTAAGAGTCGATGGATGAATCGGAGGGGTGTAAGCGGTTAGTAAACCGTCATCGGTAACCATGTTGAATTTTCGATTCCTTGTAGAAAGATGCTGTCCTATCGCAATTGTAACCAAGGAAGCGCTTGCTAATAAACCACGACCTCCTAGTTTGGAATCGGAGTCAAGATATGCAACAATCATTGAAATTATGGTTGCAGTTACACTCATCCACAATGCAGTATTGTGGCTAGCCATCGTCCTAGAAATCAAACCATCAACCGATGAAAAACCATGCATGCTTGTAACGGGCCGATGAGAATTTGCAGCTTCTGCAACCTCCCATCTGAATACCTGCCTAGTCAGTTTAACCCTGTATCTATGTAGGTATAACCCAACACAGAATCCAATCAGAATTGTGGCTGAAATCAGTGTAAATGCAGTCGAGAGATCGAAACCTACTGCAGGTTCGATATTGTCTAGCCACCAAGATGGACTTTCACCTTTGTAAGCCCAAGCACCAAAGAAAGAAAGTAGAGAAAATGTAGGTAATAGTAAAACTAAACGCAACCCTTCTGTCAGAAATTGGCTATCAATGCCATGAAATTTTTCTTCCTTTGAGCGGAGTTGTTGTAAATTTTCATTCATTCCAATAACCTCAACAAAATTCTGTCACCTAGTTCTTCAGATATTGAGAATTCCTCACCATTGAGAAAAATCCCAGAGGCGGTTCTTTCGACCATGTCTCCTATTCTTATTCCTACAGATTTCAAGACCTCTCTTGTTGCAGATGTCGTCATAATCAATGCCACTTCTGCTTTCTGTGAAACGGCAAGACCTGAAAGTTTTGATACGGATGGATTCTGTTCAAGCCGATGCGCAATCCTCGAATTAGCAGGCGGGATTGTTTTTCCTGATGGATCTGTTTCCGGGTTTCCAAGAAGGAGTGAAATACAAACTTCTAGATCATCGTTGAATGCATGTTCAAGCCGACAGGCTGTTTCGTGGACATCCCCTTCAAACGGCAGTTGAGTTAGCAAGACTTCTGCTAACCTATGTCTTCTTTTCATCATCATTCCGTGCTCAAGTCCCTTTTCAGTCAACATTGCACCTTTGTATGGAACGTAGTCAACAAATCCGTTTTTTGCTAACCTTTGAATCATCTCTGTTGCAGACGCAGGTGAAACACCAAGGTACTTTGCAAGTTCACCATTTCTTACTCTCTCGCCGGGAATTCTTTCATTGAATTCATAGAGTGTCTCAAGGTACTCGTCTTCAAACTCTTGGAAATGTCCTGTAACCATTCTATCCCCTCATCCTTTCCTTGCTTCGAATATTGTGCTGCACGCCGGGCACCTAGCCTTTGCAGGCCTCTTATCATATGGAACCTTTAGTTTCCTAGTACATTTTGGACAACCGAGAATATCGTTATCCGAAGAAGAAAACAAATCTTGTGAAGGTGTTGATTTTTCTTCCTGTTTTTGCTTCTCTTCTGGAATTGGAGTCTCAACCTTGGCTTCGACATCAAATTTAGTTTCACATTCCGGACATCTCACTGCACCTGTGTATGTACTTGGAACACGTAACCTACGGTCGCAGGTTGGACATGCAACCTCGATTTTTTCCTCTTTAGAAGTGGACGCTTTGGTAGATTTAGGCGTTTTTTCTTTCTTTTCTCTTGCAGGAGAATTCTTGATTCGAACTGCGAAAATAACTACCATTCCTAGGGCTAATCCTCCCAAGATTCCTCCCCAAGGTATCTCAAAACCCTCATCCTCTGACTCCGCCTTTTCAGAGTTCACCAATACATCATCACTAACCGATTTTCCACCAACGTACCATGTTACTGATATTTTCACATTCTCTCCATCAGGCCAGTTTACAACAGTGCTATGGTCTGTGCTTCCCGAAGTTACCTCCGGACTAGTATCACTCCCCAATATTTCACCTGATGCATCAGTGACAACTATCTGTCCTTGTGGGATTGAACCCGTTGCGATATTGGTCAAGGTGTAGTAAACAGTCACTTTTGATCCAGCAGTAGGAACTCTAGGTTGTGTGTTCGGATTGACAGTGATTTGGGGATTAATTTCGAAACTTGGCATTTGGGTTTCATCATCGGTGAAAGATGAGAAACCAATCGTCCATTCAATCGCTGACAAGTCGATGTAGACTTCTTGCCCATCTTGGAATCCAATATTGACATCACCATATGTAATTCCGGGTAGAAGTAGGCGTTCCTCAATAATTGCATCACCCTTCAAACCATCTTGTATCGCTCCGAATTTCAGATTCACTAGCCTGTCTTTACCCTCAGAAAGCTCGGCAGACCAAGAAATTACAACTCCCTCGTCTTCGACATCAACGCTTTCTATCTCAAATAAAATCACTTGGGAATCTAAAACTGGTATTGAAATTGAACCCGACAAAATAGAATCGACAACTCCGTCATCACTTACAATTGACCAGTTTACCAGTTTATCTCCAGAAGAAGCAACAGAGAATGAGTGACTTACCTCTCCTGCTTTACCGCTATCAAGCGAAATTGTTGGACCGTCTTGTAAAACTCCACCCATCTCGATTTCAAGATGCGCAGTTCCAATTGCATCACCTTCGTTTCGCAATAGTAGTGACAATGTAATGTCATCACCAGCATGCCATGGCCCACCTAGGATAGAAGGAGTAGAATGGCCAGCTCCAACGAATATTGCCGATATCATTTCTACAGAGTCTGTTGCGTTAATGGTAAATGAAGTCCTTGCTCCCGATGTAGTACAGACAACTTGCCCTGGTTTGGAGTTCATCGAAATCGTGTAATTTGAATATCCACCTGTCGAGATGTTGACTTGATTGGAGAAGAACTCAACTCCATCTATACTACAGAGTAAACCCCCCGAGAAATTTGATTCTCCTGTGTTATTTGCATGTAATACCCAATCCATTGCATCCCCCGGCGCTGGCTGAGTAATTCTTTCCAGACTCAACTGAATCTCAGGTAGTGGCGGTGGGCCAACCGTGAAGGTTGTTTGAAATGTGTCGTCAGATGAATCTGAATCCTGCGTACCATTTAGTGATACGTTAAGAAAATGAATACCTTCGGTAAGTTGTTGAGTTGTAAAACTCACTATTTCGGTTGAATCTCCTGAGATATTTACAGATTGCTCACCCAGTATAATTGAATCTAGACTCAGATTGAGTGACCCATTCCAAGGCACGTCACCTGAGTTGATTATTGGCACCTCTATTTCGGCATAATCACCGTCATTAACAGTAAAATTACCAGTTGGATTACCGTCTCCATCCACCGGATTAATCGTTGGTTCTGCTACGGAAATTTCCAACGGCCTCAACCGTTGGATTATTGTGCTGTAGTTTGTATACTGACCTTGACCTGGTGTTCCAACATCGCCAGTTATGACTATAGATAGGTTAGAATATCCTAATGGCGCGTCACCAACTGTTGTTTCGACAAATGAATATGAACCATCATTGACCAAAACATTGCCACTGTCATAATCGATAATCGACCCATTTTCACCGGTAAGGGTAACATTCCAATTTACAGATGCTGAACTCGCACCGCCAACTCCTATCATCGTTATATTGAGCGATATCGGACCTTCTCCAATCTCTCCATCGCCTGAAATTGAGATTGTCTCAATCACACCGCCAGTAGCATTTACTTGTGGAACAAGAGCCATTGCAAAGAGGAATGCAACTAGAATGGCTCGTCGCATGGTGTATGCTCATCGGACGGGGGTTATGACCTTCACCCACCCTTTAGGGTGGGACGCAGCATTTATTGAAGGAGGGCAGGTGGCCGCAGTGATTCCAATGGATGCGAACGACCTTCTCGCAGTCTCACCTAAACTTCTTGCTCAAGCAATTCTGCACCGTAGAGAAAGGATTGCAGAGATGATTCCAAGCGATTTAGAAGAACGGAAGGAGGAGCTACAAACCGCTGAACCAATGGCTAAAAACGCCAGAGAAGAGCGCGACAAAATCAACTCAAAGGTAGCCAATTTGAAGAATGAAAGGAACACGGCACAGAAGGAAGCCCGTCAACTGTTCGAAAGGGCTAATGAGATTCGGGAACAACTCATTGCAGAAGGCGGATTGAAGAATCCAGACCCAAAGTGGGCAAAGGACAAATTGTCTGCGAAATTGCAATCTCTGGAAAATCAACTAGAAACAAGCGCTGGCACTCACAAGACCGAAGAGAAATTCATCAATGAAATGAAGTCTCTGATCAGAGAACATGAAGAATGGGTAGAGGAGAGAACATCATCACAGCCTCTTGTCAAAGAAATGAAAGATGCAAGGTCAAAGGCTCGAAAACTATTGGACTCTGCTCAGAAAGCGCACGATGCGATGGTTGAATTGGTAAAATCAAACGAGGAAATGCACGAATCTTACGTCAAGTGGGAAGATGCAAGGGCCAGAGCTAGGTCTCGTACATCGAGACTTGAAAATGCACTAAGTTCCAGTCAGGACGCTTTACAGTTCTGGAAAAACAGAGTTGAGGAAGATAACTTCAACGACCTACTCACAGATTCGGTTAGAGTAAGAGAAGGAGGTCCTTCATCCAAATCAATTGCAAGAGCAAAGAAGGCCGAAAGAGAAGCAGAGGCTAAACAAAACTCAGCAGGAGTTGAGGAAGAATGAGCGAAGTCTGCGAGATTACTGGATTGTCAAAGGGTGACGCGACAAAATTATCCTACCTACATAAGCACATTACTCAGGGTAGCGAAATACCAATTCCGGATGAAAAGTCATTGAGTGGATTCATCAAACCTTTAGAGAACACTGTTTCCTCCAACAGAATCCACAACAGTGAGCAAAAGAGGAAAGATAGTTTGCTAAAACACTTAGAGAAAAGCATTGCTTCAAAGTTTGAGGGAGCAAAACTTTCTCCATTTGGCTCCGCAGAGAGCGGACTTTCCCTTAAAGGAGGAGATTTTGACCTGTGCCTACAAATCCCGAACGCTGACGAAAAGAAAACCATCAAACGAATAGGTGGAATGCTAAGAGGTCAAGGTATGGAGAAAGTACAGACAATTACCAGAGCAAAGGTACCTATAGTCAAGTTCATTGACCCTCGAAGTGGCCTAAATGTTGACATCTCAATCAACAATTCACTAGCATTGTACAACACTAAATTGCTATCTTCATACGCCAAAATGGACAAGCGAGTGAAGGATCTTGCAATTTGTGTTAAGCACTGGGCCTTACACAGAAATGTTTCAGATTCGGTAAATGGAACACTATCATCATACGCATGGTCAATCCTTGTAATCAACCACTTACAAGAGCAACAGGTGATCCCAAACCTGCAAAGTGGAGAGGATAGAACCATAATCGAGATAGACGGAAAAGAATTTGACATTACAGTGAATGAAGATGCTTCTCTTGCTCAACCAAGTCAACAAAATATCGCAGAATTAGCAATGTCATTTTTCAGAAATTATGCAACGAAGGACTGGGAAAATGAAGTGATTTCTATTCGAAATGGTAAATCCATCTCAAGAGACGAAAAGGGATGGATGAATGAAAATCCAACAGCACTAGAGATTTACAACAGCGATAAGGAAAATCCGGGAAAGATGGGAGAGCACCATCTAGCTATTGAAGACCCATTTGAGACCGACCATGACCTGTGCAGGGTTGTTCGCGCCGAAGGTGAATTACGGATTAGAAATGAATTACTCAGGGCTGCAGAGTTGTTTGGAAGCGGCTCTACTTGGAAGGAAATCTGCGAAACCGTAGACGCTGATAGATTGAAAGGCATGGAACCAGTTGACATTTTCCACGATCTGCGTGATAAAAACGACGACTTGGTTAGAAACATGTTGGAGAAAACCAAAGCAGAAATGGATGCCGTTGACAGGCTGATAGACGCATTGGAATCTGAGCGACAGTCCACACTTAGAATGGCTAAAGCAATGCGTGGAGTTATTGAGGAAACTTCAGACTTGAGGAAGGAACACAAAGCGATTATCACAGGCCTAAAATCCAGGAACAAAGAAATCGATGAAATCAAAGTAAAAAGAGACAAAATCAACTCTGACATCATCCTCCCAATACACATGATTGAGGATGAATTATCCAAAGTTTACAATAGACTTACTGAGGAATTAGACATCCACAGAGTTCCTTCTTTAGCCAAAGAAAAGGAACAGTTTTCTTGGTTCATGGAATTGCAAGCAATGCACGGTAAGGCAAGAGAGGCAAGTGAACTCCATCACAGATTCGTCGAGTTGGTAAAAGAGCAGAAAGAGGAAATCAAGAAATTGAAGATTTATGAAACCAAACACGATGATGCAACCGCAAAACTGCTCCAAGATGAACCGATGTTAAAGGACAAAAACATCAACTCCAAGGAAGTCGGTTCTTACGACAGACGTGTTCACAATATTCAGAGGGCTTTGAGACAGAGGCGAGGGGAAATGCACAAACTTCGCCGAGAAGCTGGCCGTTTGGATGCTTGGCTGCGCAAAAAATCTGGCGACCAAAACCGTGGGAGAGGTCGTGGCAAAGGAAACCGCAGAGGCCAAAAACCGAGAGAAAAGAAAGAGGAGTCTGGCCCCATGACCCTGGGGGACATTTCCGGGTTACTATCTGGCATGGGTACAGGATCATCGAGCAAAAGAACAAGGAAGGTCAGTTCCAAGAAGGCTGGAATGCGCAAAATGGGCAACTTAGGTGCACACAGAGGCTCTAGAAGTCAATTCAAAAAGAAAGAGTGAGATAAATGGGCTTAGATTCGAGTGATAAATTCGCTCGTTGGTGTTTGGGCCCAGCACCAAAGTCTCTTGATGCTGAAAGTGTGGAGATAATTCGCCAGTTATTTTTAGACCAAACTGGAGAAAGATATGCTTCTGAATCCGTGAGAACACTCCCTATTCCAGAGTGGAGAGGGAATCTCGTTTTGTTGGATTCTAACAATATGATTCGTGGCGTGTTGTGGGGTAATAAATTCAAAGAAAATAGGGTTAGAATCGTGGCTTTTGCGATAGATTCTGATTTCAAAGGTAGAGGATTTGGGTCGCAAGCATGGGAAATGCTTGTCGACGCAGCATTCGCAGACGGACGCAACGAGATACAACTAGAGGTAAGAGGGGATAATAAATTCGCGATTGAATTCTATAAAAGGAGAGGCTTAGAGATTGTTTCAACCTTGGAGGGATACTACAAAGCAGGTATTGGTTACGTAATGCGAGGAAAGATTTCATCCAAATAGTATTGAAGTGCCATCGCTTGAGATGGACTGTGGGAATCAGAATCATTGCCGACCTTGTGGATGAGGAATGCATCATTTCAGCAGCATTACTAGACCCAGAAGGATTCACAATTGAGAGAACTTCAAACGAATTCAAACCCAAAGTAATGATTGAGTTGTTGGACCTACAATCAGAGGATAAGATGATCACTATTGTCGGTGAGCATTCAACAGTTATCTGCTCACGTATTGACACTGGTCACTGCATCGTAATTCAGTGTCCAAACGGTAGCAATTTAGGTAAAGCTAGACAAAGATTGTCAGCCGCTTGTAGCGCAATTCCACCCTTTTTATGAAAGTCTCCCGTAGGGAGGCTTCAAATGGGATAGGTAAGTCGCAAACTCGCTGAGTGTACGGGAGTACAAGGCGAACAGGTGCGATGGTAATGGCAGAATTGAAGGATACTTTGGAAGAAAAGCGCAAACTGGTCAATCAAAAAGCGACTCAATATCGCAACACCAGAGATGATTGGAACTCCAGAACAAAGGAACATACCGTCATCAGAAACGAACTGAATGCAGAGGTTCGTGAACTAATCCAAAATGTCCGCCAACAGCGTGAAATTCGTGAACAAATGAACGAGTTGGTAAGAGAAAAGAAATCTATTCGTGCTGAAGCAAATAAGAAGGTCAAGGCTGCAAAGTCAATGCTAGATTCTGAAAGGTCTGAGAAGGACGACAGAGATTCAGGTCCAAGAGGCCGTAGAGAAAAGAAAGTGACTGTTCACTCTCTGCGCCGTGAATTCGACAGGCTAGAACGAGAAATGGAAATGGGTAAGCACCTAGGTCAAAACGAAAAGAAAGCAATGAAGCGAATGAAAGAAATTCGTGCAAAGATTCGTGAAATGCAAGCATCTGAAGACTCCAATGGAGATTTGAAAGAAGCACGTGGCATGCTAAGAGAAGCAATGGTCGAGCAAGAGGCCGCTCACGTTGAGGTACAGAAAGCTGCACAAGCCGCTCAAGAAGCACACGACTTAATGCTACAGTGGAATAAAGAGGTTGACAGACAAAGAGAACTCGCAGAAGAGGCTCATCGTGAACTTAGAAAGTCAAAGAAGGAGGCTGACAAAGCACACCACTTCTACATTGTATCACTGAGGTGCCTACATTCAATCCAAGATATACTACGTGCAATGCAAGGAACTGCAACAGGAGAGTCACAGCGTGGAGCACGTGGTGAAGTCCAAGATTTGATGTCCAAGTTAATGAGTGGAGATACGCTTTCCACTGAGGAACTTATGCAACTTCAACGCTTTGACTAACTACAAAGGCCATCGAGTATCACAATGGTATTAGGGGAGTTGTAAGATGATTGGCAAAGATGAGATTGCAGGGATAATCGAAGACTACGACCGTCTCAAATTGAGAGTTGGCATGACGGCAAGTCACTCAGCCCTAGACATCTGTGATGGTGCTATCGAGGAAGGATTCCCCACCGTTGCATATTGTCAAAAAGGTAGGGACAAGACTTACTCTCAATATTTCAAAACTCAGCGCACCGTTTCTGGAAGAGTCAGAAGGGGAATGGTCGACAAAGCAATCGTCATGGATTCTTTCAACGATGTTATGAATCCAACAATGCAGGATGAAATGCGAAGGAGAAACGTAATTTATATCCCAAACAGATCTTTCACCTCTTATTCCAGCATCGATGATGTAGAGAATAACTTCCATGTTCCCATGTTTGGCTCACGCAATATGCTGAGAATGGAAGAGCGTACAGAAGACCAGGATTATTATTGGATCTTGGACAAAGCAGGTCTTCCATACCCCGAAGCAATCGAGGACCCCCAGGATATCGATTGCTTGGTAATCGTGAAACTTCACCATGCCCAAAAGAAGTTGGAGAGAGGTTTCTTCACCTGTGCATCTTACGAAGAATACCTAGAGAAATCACAAACATTACTCAAGGAAGGTACAATCGACCAAGCAAGTCTCGATGGTGCTCGAATCGAAAGATACGTTATCGGTCCAGTGTTTAACTTGAATTTCTTTTACAGCCCTCTTGAAGAAGACATGCCTAAGTTAGAACTCCTTGGAGTAGATTGGAGATTTGAGTCTTCACTTGACGGTCACGTCAGACTACCTGCTCCACAACAGATGACTATGCCTGCTCACCAACAAATCCCAGAGATGACAGTTGTTGGTCACAACACAGCAACAATCAGAGAATCCCTACTTGAGAAGGCATTTGAACTAGGTGAGAAATTCATCACTGCTTCAAAGGAACATTACGACCCAGGAATAATTGGCCCGTTCTGTCTTCAAACATGTATCGACAAGGACATGAATTACTCAATCTACGATGTTGCTCCACGTTTAGGTGGAGGCACAAACGTACACGTTTCTGTTGGTCATCCATACGGAAATGCAACATGGCGTCAGCCAGTTTCCTCTGGTCGCAGAATTGCGATGGAACTGAGAAGAGCTGCAGAACAAGACCGACTACTCGAAGTATTGACTTGAGGTTGGTATGATGTCAGAAGAGATTTGGGTAATTATCTCATTTCTCGTGTTCATGCTCTTATTTGCTGGAGTGGGAATGGCTAGTATCCGTGTAAAGAAGGATACAACTGACGATTATTTGGTAGCAGGTAGAGGAATGCACCCTGCTTTGGCAGCACTATCAGCGGTTTCAACATGGAACTCTGGTTACATGTTCATCGGATTTATTGGATTCATGTGGCTGATGGGGTATTCAGCAATTTGGATTTCTGTAATATCTACTATCGGCCAATTGGTTGCATGGATATGGCTATACAAATATATTCAGAAAGAAGGCAATGAGCGAAATATTCGCTCGCTTTCATCATTAGTAGCTAACGTGAAAGGCGCACCCGAAGCGAAAATGGCTGCAATTTGTTCTGTCGCATTTTTGCTAATTTACGCTGGTGCTCAACTTTCAAGCGGAGGTAAGGCTCTCTTTGCAATGCTTGGCTGGGCAGAATGGGTTGGAATCATAATCGGATTCGTCCTTGTCGTAGCATACTGTTACGCTGGTGGAATTCGTGCATCTATTTGGACAGACGCAGCCCAATCTTGTGTAATGATCGTCGGCTCAACACTGCTCTGCTACGTTGCTTTATCTGAAGTTGGATGGTTCTCAGGACTTCATTCATCACTTAACGGCATAGACCCTGCATTAACTTCGATAACCCCTCCAGATTTAGAACTAGGATTCAGCATGTGGGTTTTCGCTTTCTTTCTAGGAGGATTAGGAGTCGCCGGTCAACCACAGGTTGTTTCGAGAATTATGACTCTGGAATCTGAAGAAGACCGCAAGCAAGCATGCATCTGGTTCTTCGTGTGGCAAACACCTTTCTTAGCACTGATGATCTTCATCGGCCTAGCTTCTAGGGTAATCTTCCCTGAGTCTGGAAGTTTCGACCCAGAACTTGCACTACCGCTCCTCGCCATGGACGTTTTAGGTCCGTTTTGGGTTGGTCTGATTCTTGCTTCAATTTTCGCTGCAACTATGTCTACCGCTGACTCTCAAGTTCTAGCATGCACTGCTGCAATTACCGATGATTTATTCCCCGAGTGGTCAACAAATCACAAGAAAACCAAGATCACGACTATGGTTATGGCATTCGTTGCAACGTGCCTATCGCTAGGTGCATACTTTACTGGCAACAACTCTGTCTTCTCTCTTGTAGTCCTAGCAGTTTATGGCCTAGGAGGAATGTTCATTCCGCTAATTATCGTTAGAATGTCAGGATTCAAACCATCGACTCAGCACTCTATGGTCATGATGACTGCAGCACTTGTTGCAGTGATTACATGGAGATTACTAGGTTTGAATGTACACATATTCGAATCCGTTCCAGGAATGGGTGCCGCATTCATTGCTCATTTTGTCATGGTTCTACAAAACCAAGACCCGTGGCTACAAAAACTACCATCAAGGGATAAGTTAGCGACGTTGGGAGTTGGTATATTGGTCTTGATTATTCCAGTCGAATACTACTATGCAAACAATGCACCAACTTCGATGGCTTCATCATCTCCAGACCCAGACTCAATGTGGAACCTTTCGGTTGAATTTGACTATTCTTACGCTGAAACAACAATAGAAATTGATGATCAATCTTCTGATACTTTCACTTTCGAAATTCCTGCTAATGTGGTTCAAGCCATTTTCGTGCTCAATTATACTGAAACCAACGAAGGTGGAGTCCCCACCACCCAAGAATGTGATAGTGTAGATTCACTTTATGACGCGTCAAAAGTGCCAGTAGAATTTACTGAATCCAATCTTGTGAATTTCTCCGGACAAGACTGTGGCAGTAATGCCCTTGGAGGAGTCAGCACTTGGAGTGGGTTCTCACAAACAGATTCCTATCAAAATCAAACCAATGCTCTAAACGCATTAACAATTGAAAAGAATGATGGGCAAATCTCGTTTACAGTAAGCGTAGAAGCGAACACTGGCAGTTTCTTAAATGGTGATGGAGGCGAAGAAATTACGATTTCAGTAACCTATACCACAGTTACCGATTACAATCTAACCAAGGCTGAATGACATACCTTCTTTGCCAACCTTCCAACCTAATTCGGTTACTGGCGTATCATCTCTACACAGTGGGTTTGTGTGGTTTAAGTGGATGAATACTACTTCGCCATCACCTTCTCTACGCTCACCTAACATCTGTAGAGTTTGCTCAACGGGAGGATGTGGAACTTTACTCTGGTCACGATGTTTGAGTTCATCTGCACTGTAGAATGTACCATCTATGAGTGCAATATCTACCTCTAAATGGTTCAACCACGCTCTCAAATCATGACCTCGTAGTGTTTCTTGCCATGTATCATGGTCAGGTAAGAATAGCAGAGTTTTCTCTGCCTTGATTAGATATGCATGCATATCAGATAACTCATCTCTGTGAGGGACTTCGATTGCTTCAACAATTACTCCAGGTAATTGATACACACTTGCCACTCTAGGGATGAAAACTCCATCCGAGAGTAAAGTGGACCAGTGGGGTGTTCTCTCGATTAGATCGAGCATCATCTTTGAGCAATACAAATTGACGCCTTTGGCTGCCATGGTTTCTTTCCCAAACAAACCCAAACCGTCGACGTGACCAATGTGGGCATGAGTAAGGAAAACTGATTCCACTGAATTACAGCCCCAAATTCTCAGTTGATCACCAAGATGGCGGGTCGCTTCGAAGAGATGTTTACCACCTTCTGCATCTGTTAAACCGATTGATACCGGATACCTCTGTTCAAGGTCTGAACAGCAATCACAACCCACCTGAGGAACTCCTCCATCTTGAGCAGAACCCAAGAGAGTGACTTCCACCACGAAGACCAACCTCAGATCCGGCGAACCCATTGACGGGTCGTTGGGTCTCGAGTATACCAAGCACCGCTTGAAGCAGGGTACTCCAACCACTCATTTCCATCGCTTCGAATCGAGCCAACCTCGTACATTGTTGGCCCTGTCGGTGCAGCAGGTTGAGGCATAACAGCCTGATTACCTGGTAGCATTGCAGGGTCTGGAGAAGCCGCTTGCACAACAGGTTGAACACTTGGTTGCTGATATTGTGAATAATCAGGCTGAGCATTCATGTTTGGCATAGCAGGTTGGGCGTACATGTTAGGCATGGCTGGTTGGGCATTCATGTTAGGCATAGCAGGTTGAGATACTGCTCCTGCCAAGTTGATACCAGCGTCCCAATCCTTATCCTCTCCCTTTCCTCTTACCCTTGAGATAACCAAAGCGAGGACAATCAATGCTAGAATAACGCCGACAGATATGCCTCCGTATTTGAGAATACTTCCACTCGATTCTTCGATTACAGCTTCACAGCCGTTTTCCTTTGCAACGCCAGCAATCTCGGGGCATTCATCAGCATTCTTACCAACCGGGTTATCTCCAAATCCGTCCATATCTGTATCATTCCATTGACTGGATTCTTCAGGGAATGCATCAATAATATCGGCCCAGCCATCGTTATCTGTATCTACACATCCAAGAACATCTCCTTTGAATGAGAATCCTGTTTCATCAGGGCATGAATCTGGACTTGTTCCATCAGGGTTGTCTCCATATCCATCGCTGTCACTGTCTGCCCACTGAGTTGGGTCAATCGGTTTCCAATCTGTACCCACTTCTGGGTCACCCCAACCGTCTCCATCATAGTCCGGGCAACCAACAACATCGATTGTTGAGTTTCCGTTTACAAGAGGACAGTCATCATTTCCGTCTGCGATTCCGTCTTTATCTGTGTCAAGATATTCATCTGGATCCGAAGGGAATGCATCCATAAAGTCAGCCCAGCCATCACTATCGCTGTCTGGACATCCGAGGATATCTTCTTGCCATGAGTCTCCTGGCAATGTTGGACATGCATCTTGATCTCTTGCGTACTGATAGTATTCACCGGGCCAGTTTTCATTTCTTTCAGTCCAAGAAAGGTTTCCGTAATTATCACCAAAACCGTCTTCATCCCAATCTGACCATTGTGTATTATCTGTTGGGAAAGCATCCGCACCGTCTTCTATTGTCCAATCATCATCTGCAGCGGAATATCCATCATTATCTGTATCTGGGCAGCCATACCTATCCAATACAGATGTTCCTGGAATAGAGATACAATCATCAGGAGTATTCCCCTCAGGGTTGTCACCATATCCATCCCCGTCTTCATCACTCCATTGAGTAGAATCTGCGGGAAGGTCATCGATGGAATCGGCCCAACCGTCACCATCGCCATCAGGACATGCCAAAAGACCACCCAGTGTTGAGTTTCCTGACTCTTGTGGGCATGAGTCCTCTAGGTCAGCATATCCATCACTATCTGAATCAACACATCCTGTGTATGAACCTAGGTCGGAAGTACCTGCAACCTTGTTACAATCGTCTTCTGCATCGTTAAATCCATCTCCATCATCATCTGAATCTTCATCGGCGTCTCTACAACCATCGCCATCGATATCATTTGATGAATCTGAAGTCCACCAATTTCTTGGAGGGGTGTACGAACTTAGGCAACCGTCATCTTCATCTTCAACTCCGTCATTGTCATCATCGGTATCTTCGCTTGAATCTTTGCAACCATCATTGTCGAAATCTGTGGTTGAATCGCTAGTCCAATTCCATGCACCACCTCTCGGGCAATCATCACCTGAGTTGTCAGTTATTCCATCATTATCATCGTCATTGTCACACTCATCGCCTGCTCCATCCAAATCTGAATCTGTTTGAAGTGGATTATTGGTGTTAGGGCAATTATCCTCAATGTCGATAACACCGTCGTTATCTGAATCCGCGTTGTTTATAGGGTCAAGGGACCAAATAACCAAATCCAATCCTGCACTGCTAGTTACAGATTGTGTTCCTTTGTTAATTGTTGATTGGAACGAGCCAAAGGCATACGGAATGTCGGTATCATTGACCGTTAGGTCAGCAAAGAGGTCATCGGCTGTACTTCCTAAGTTTTCGACCCAATCCCAATCACCATTTGCAGTTAATTTAGCCATGTAGAGGTCAAGTCCACCATTAGATGTTGCATAATTAACTCCGAAATCTGCAGAACCTGATATTAATCCTCCCACCATTATGTCATCGTTTGAGGTTACTTCAACAGCATATGCTCTTTCTGTAGAGGCGCTACTACCTGCACTCACAGCCCAATCTGTTTGACCGTTGTTTGCAACTTTAACAACATAAGCGTCGCCATTACCCTTGTCTGTTAGTGTGTTTTGATTACCTGCATCCATCGAACCAAGGAACACACCACTGACGATTATATCGTCATTAGAGTTGATAGTGATATCTTCAGGGAGGTTGATCTCTCCTGCAGCGCCAACAAACCCTTTGACACTTTGAACCACTCCGCCCTGACTCCACTTCACTAGGATTGTGTCAGCCTGACTAAGAGCTTGATGCGTTTTCCCATTTGCTGAAAATGTACCAGATGTTGTTCCTGTTTGCCAGATGTTACCGTATGAATCAACTACAACTCCTGATGAACGGTCATCACCGATTCCACCCGCAGTAGAGACTGAGTTTGTTGTTCCAGAATTTGTATTAAAAATTCCCATAAACATCTCATTATCTGAACTAGTATGAGTTATTCCACCAAAATCTGTTGGTCCTTGATGCGTCCCAACTACGACTAAATTTCCTGAAATTGGGTCAAAATCAATACCCGTAACAATGCTATTGTTGGAATCATTATTGGTTGCAGTACTGAATGAAGTTGCCCACAACCATTGGCCACTGGCGTCGAGTTTTGCTATGAAACCATCAAAATTTTGAGATTGTAATACTGGTGAATTTGATGATGAGCCAAAGACTACCTGACCGAATACCGTTCCGCCAATGTAGATATCTCCGGCCAAATCGGTTGTCATGTCATTTATCAAGGTCAAGCCTTGAGTGGCAGAAGGCATTACTGCCCATTGCCAATTCCCTTGCTCATCAACCATAGCGACATATGAATCAGCATCCAAAAATTGGTTGTAACCTGATGTTGCTTGTAACTGAATTCCACCAAAATTTAGATTGTTTCTTGTATCACCTGCAACGACTATCCCTTGAGGGGTCCATTCAATCTCTGACCCATTTACGTGGCCTGTAGCTGAACCTGCAGAAATGAGTAATTCTGGTTCAGAATCAGCAAAAAGCACTTTGTTAGATTCAGAAAGTTCACTGTAATCGGAAACCGCAAATATGCTGCTTAGGAAAATTGCTACTATCATCACGGATATGAAGCCACGCTTGCCCATGGTTTCCCCTCATCTGTAAAGGTGATGAATGCTTTGCTTATCGGTTCAAATGAAGGGTCGATGAAACTCCGTCAAAAATCCAGTAATTACCGCTTATGTCTTGGCCTTTATGCGCAGGAATTAACACTTCATGAGTGTCGATTTTTTGTGAACTAGAATCAAATTTCCACCAATGTAGTAAGTCACCCATTCCTTCAGAATGTGGTCGTCTTTGTGAAAGGATTTCTGAGAAATCGGGATTTTCAACAATTTCCAAGATTTCCTGATTTAGCATTGGTGAGCGTTCTAATATCTCTACTGATTCTAGAATATGGAAACCTCCGCAGTTCAATAACCAACATTCTATTTCTTCAATTGCTGGCCCTTTTAACAAACCTGTGACCTTGTGTAGTTTTGCAGGTATCAGAACTGGTTTTGCCATCGAAATATCAAGACCCTTCGATTCGAGGATTGAAAAATCATTCATCGGTTTCAAGACGAACGGACCGTGGCCTGAGAACATGTCGATTTCTTCCTCTTCAACATTCTCTGTTTCTTCTTCAATTATACTCAATCTCCCGTCAATCACGGCATGACCAATGAATGCAGCAAAATCGTCCAATTGCCATAATTTCAGCAATCTACCAGTTCTTGAAGGTAGATCAATGAGGTCAAAGTTGACCTTTCTTTCAGCAATCACAAGATGGCTTCCTCTTGGGGCGTCAAATAGCCATGATTCCACTCCAGCTATGTCAAGGGGTGCAAAACCCTGACCAGTAGTCCACAATTCCATGCCTTCGCTTAGTCCTAGGTTATGCTGTTCGGGCGAGACGTCGTAGACTCTTCCAAGCCAAGTAATTACACCTGGTTCCGTAACCGGTGGTGAGCCTGCATCAATGCTGACGCCCAAGCGTCTCAGAACAGCGACTAGATCGAGGCCCACAGCCGGACTAGATTGAAGCCGTCTTTAATTCACTCTATGTTTCCACTCAATGTTAGCAAGTCGGATTCACCTGCATCGATGACTGTAATAGTCGAGATGCTGAATGGCTTTCCGGATGCCACACCAAGGTCTCTGTTAACCAAAACGGTGCGATGCATTGTTACTTCAGGGTGTTTTGCTGCCAAGTCGTCAATGTAATCTTGAGGGCAGTTTGCCGCCAGAATTACGCACTTTGCTTCTCCTCTTGCACATGCATCGATTGCTTGGCGTTGTCCAAACAATAGTTTTCCAGATGTACTTGCAATCTTTAGTTGTCTACTTATATCCATTTTTCATTCCTCCACATTTTTGCTTCTCAATGTTGACTTTCACTCAGGGATGTAGTATAATTCCACTGAACCTGTTCCAAGGCTAATTGGCTGACCGACGATAATGTTCTCAGCAACACCGGTTAGATTGTCTCTCTCACCGATAATTCCAGCCTTCAGCAGGTGGTTAACAGTAACTTCGAACGCTGCACGAGCAAGGATTGAGTGCTTAGTTCCAGATACACCGTGTCGTCCAATTGCTCTAACTTCACCTTCGCTGGTCATTACGTCTGCAACCATCAGAAGGTGACGAACGTCAACTTCTAGACGTGCTCCATCAAGAGTTGCCTGCAGTTCGTTAACGATTGCTTGCCTTGAAGCTTCGATACCTAAGTACTCGTAAATCTCGATGATGTTGTTGGTATAGGTACGTGACCTGTCAATACCTTCCATGTCTGAGATTCTTGCCAAGTTGCTTCCAATTGTAGAGAGATAATACTCTCCAGTCTTGTCGTCAAGTTGTACGTTTGCACGCTCGATGTTAGGCACACCCTTTAGACGCATGTCACGGATTTTGTCTTCTAATTGTAGCAATTCAGTGTATGAAGGTGGGTTCTCTGCCAAGGTCTTCATGTCCTCTTCGGTCTGAATACCTGGAATCAATGTAAGGGTTGACGGGTTCTTTTCCTTGTCAGCCTCTACATACAATCTTAGAGCACGCTCAAGTTTGTCTTTTACTTCAGCAGGTGTCATACCTTTCTGCTTCAAGTTTCCTTTCTTCAGTTTTAGTACAAGCCTTCTTTGAGCGACGTCAGTGTCGATATCTGCAATGTTCACTGTAGTTGTTATTTCAATTGCCGCAGCCAACTTCTTTGCTGCATCGGCAGATTGGCTATTTTCTCCCTTTAGACGAATTGTCATTGTTGGAGTGTTTGGTACCTTTCTTGCGTCTACAATCTCAATAATTCTAGGAAGACCTTGGGTTACGTTGACTGTTGCTACACCCGCATAGTGGAAAGTACGCATAGTCATCTGAGTACCAGGTTCTCCAATCGATTGTGCAGTAATGATTCCTGCAGCCTCGTATGGGTCGATTAGAGCCATTTCTTGTGCACGACCTGCTTCTGCGACAAGCGCTTCAGCTTGCTTCTTGGTCAGCTTCGTCATCTCTCTTGCGTGAACAGCCTCAGTCAAATCGTGAATTGTTTGCTGGGAGAATTTAACTCCAGCATCATCTGCTGCTGCCTTGATTGACTTGAACACAGCATCATCTGCTAACTCATCGTCATAGATTGCTGGAATTCCATCTGCATTCATCTCCGGAGTATAAGCTTCCAGTTCTTGGACCGTCTTTGCTGTGCGTCGACGGCGAGTACCACGGCGTAGGCGTACGGATGTTGTCGCTGAATTATCGCTGGTTGAATCGCGGCTTGGAGATGCAGCACCGGAAATAATCCCATGAATTCTTGCAGCAGTGTCGGAATCAGTTTCGCAAAATTGTGCGATCTCCTGTGCTGTTAGAATCTTGACGTCATCCCACTTGCGGTCATCTGCCAACTTGTGTGCAAATTCCTCAGGGACTAACATATCCATGAGTTTCTTCTTTGTTGCGCTCTTTACTACCATCACAAATCACCTCCAGCTGCTGCTTCGGAATCACCCTCATCATATCCGAGGTCGAATTCTTTGTCGCCTCTGTCAATGTATACTTCTTCCTTGGTCTTGGTCGGCCCGTCTGTACCTAGAGCCTCATCCACAACTACGTCGATGTTGAATGGCTTTCCATGTACGCCACGGCTTGGGTCGATTCCATCTTCTCCATAAGAGAACTGGATAATTCGATCTGCAGTATTTCTCACAGAGAGGTTTTCGTCATCGAATACCTTGAGGTCATCCATAGCGTTGATGAGTCTTCTCTGCATGTATCCGGACTTACTTGTACGAACCGCTGTATCGACCAGTGATTCCCTTCCAGAAACTGACAGCATGAAGAACTCTGTTGGTTCAAGACCACGCTTGAATGAGGAGGAAATGAATCCCTTCTCAGTTGCACCAAGTCCACCACGCTTGAAGTGCGGTAAAACACGCTGGTGATAACCACGTTCTAGACGTGCACCACGAACCTTTGCTTGTCCGATACTGCCTGCCATCATGGTCAGGTTGTCCATTGAACCTCTCGCACCAGAAATCGCCATACCTACAGCGGCATTGGAGTTACCAGGGTGGTTCAATTCCTCCTTAGCAACGTCACCAGCAGCTTGCTTACCTTGGTCTAGGATGACCATGATGTTCTCTTCCAGTGTTTCCTTTGGAGTTCTTCCTGGGCGTGTTTCATAGTTTCGTCCGTCCTTTCCGAACTTATCTAGTTCTGCACGTACCTCTGCACGGGCTTCTTCATTGTGGCGCTCAATTTCGCTTAACGCTTCCTCAGACAGATCTTCGTCGTCAATTCCAGTAGTGAAACCTAAAGAAGTACAAGCACCGATTGAGAGTCTTGTGAACTCGTCAAGGAATCTTGCACCATCGGTTGGTCCATTAGTTTGGACAATTGCATCTAGAAGACGTCCATCTTCAGCACCGATTGCACGCTTGTCTAGGGTACCTGAAACTTTCCCATTCTTGACAACTACGTCGTCATTTGAACGGCTTCTAAATCTCAAGTGAATGTTCTCTGGTATGATTACCGATACCAAGTCTTCACCCATGAAGTACTCTCCTTCGGGACCCTTGTGGACTTTAGGTAGTGCTCCGGTGTATCCGATATTTCCTAGCATTTCGAGACCATGTCTCTTGGAGATCTTTGTCTCTGGCCTGGATAGTAGGTAAGCACCGGAAATGTGGTCGTGAATACCACCGATAACTGCACCACCATATCTTGGAGTCAGGATGTGCTCCTGAACACGCATCAGAATCTTAGCTTCAGCACGTGCTTCTTCTCCTTGGATGACGTGGAGGTTCATCTCGTCACCATCGAAATCAGCGTTGTATGGAGTACAAACCGCTAGATTGAATCTGAAAGTGTGACCTTCCATAACTCTGACTTCGTGAACCATCATCGACATTCTGTGCAGAGATGGCTGCCTGTTGAAGATTACAACGTCGCCATCAATCAAGTGTCTCTCTACGAGTAGACCTGGTTTTGGGTTGCCGTTCATGTCTAGTGTAGACAGACGGTCTTCAACACGAGTTCTCTCTCCCCATTCGTTGTCGGGGCTGCCACAGTGAGGACATGCTACCTCAAGATGCTCAGGGAATGGAGAATCTGGGTTTGCCAGTTCATACTTCCAGCGATGGTGAAGTACAGCCCGAGGGTCATCTTCGGAAAGTGGGTTTCCATCGATGTCTTCACCACGTAGGTTTGCTAGAGTTGCTCTCTCATCGATTGCATAGGAGACCATCTCCTCTCCGCCTGCCATAGCATCTTCACGGGAAACGAATTTCTTGACAACTAGTCCTGGGAGGAAGTTAGGTGCTGGCATAACAGAATGAAGGTCAAACCTTTGAGTGGTTTCTTCCATACATTCGGGGTTGTGACATCTGAAACCTGCATTGATTAGCCTGCTTCTTTCGTTTATTCTTACACGACGCCTGTCACCACGAATAACATAGTTTACACCAGGGTGCACTTCAGGACCACGTAGAATCATCTGACGCATCTGCTCACGGTTACGGGTTGTAACTCTGATTGGGACAGTTAATTCCTTTGCAATCTTTGTCGGTACTCCAACTTCGTTAACACCTAGGTAAGGGTCTGGTGAAATAACAGACCTTGCACAGAAGTTTACACGCTTACCGGACAGGTTGGAACGGAATCTCCCTTCCTTACCCTTTAGACGCTGAGTCAGAGTCTTCAGAGTTCTACCGGATCGGTGTCTTGCTGGTGGAATACCGCTGGTTTGGTTATCGAAGTATGTTGTAACGTGGTATTGTAGTAGTTCCCAAAGGTCCTCAACAATCAACTGTGGCGCACCAGCGTCACGGTTTTCACGAAGTCTTTGATTGATTCTCAATACGTCAACTAACTTGTGAGTCAGGTCGTCCTCAGACCTGTCACCAGAATCTAGTGTGATAGAAGGTCTAACGGTGATTGGAGGAACTGGAAGAACCTTCAAAACAATCCATTCAGGCCTGTTTTCCTTGTGCATTCCTAAGAAAATTAGGTGCTCTTGAGGAATTCCTTGTAGCCATTCACGGATATCACGAGCGTTCAACTTTCTCTCAGTTGCCTTCGCACCACCTTGAGCGATGATGTGTTCCTTGAATGTTGTTGGCTTGTCGAGAACAATTTTTCCTTGCTGAGCATTACAGTGCATACAAATTGTCCTTCTTGCTTCTGAAGTCTTCTTCTCGATTTCCTTGATAATCTTAGAGAATTCAGTTGATCCAACACCGTGCTTCAAGATGATGTCGTAAACTCTCTTGCGGTAGTAATCTTGCTCAGATGGCTCATCTTCGTTTGTCATACCTGGAGCTGTTCCACCTGCACTGTGTAGCAAAATCTTGCTGCATGAGTTGCAAGTAGCCTTCAGAGCTGTCTTGATTAGGTTTACGAAACCAATGTGGATAACCGGTAACTCAAGTTGTATGTGTCCAAAGTGACCAGGGCTTTCGTCATACTTACAGTTGTCAGTTGGACACAATAGACCAGGCTCGATAACACCCATATGAGGGTCCATCAATCCTTGTCTGTATGCGTGACCATCGTCCTTGTATGTGTCTGCAGTCTTAACCTCAACAGAAGACATCTTGCGAATCTCTGTTGGGTCCATCAGGCTAAAGCGGATGCTTGCGATTCTCTTCGGAATCATTGTTGTGCTATTTCTGCTCATCTGCGGTCCTCCAGTTCTAGGCGCATTGCAACTCCGAGACTCTTCATCTCGTCAAGTAGCAACTTGAATGCGTATGAGGTTTGTACCTTGTACACCTCCGCTCCGTCGCCGTGTATCGGCGACACGTATGTTCTTCGTTTTGGATCGTACCAAGCAATGTGTCCAGATTGGGCACATACGAATAGGTCGATTCCGTCAGATTCGTCAAGGAGTCTGTCCTTGATAACCATTGAAGCACCGTGTGCAATCAGACAATCACGCTCCATTTCTCCGAATCTCAGACCACCTTGTCGAGCACGTCCTTCTGTCGGCTGACGGGTTAGAATCTGTACACGACCACGGCTTCTTGCGTGGATCTTTCCAGATACCATGTGGTGTAGCTTCTGGTAGTAGATACAACCAACGAAGATTTCAGCTGGGTATGTTTCTCCTGTTTCTCCATTGACCATGACTTCTCTACCAGTGTGTGCATATCCATTGCGAACAAGGCTGTCACGCAGGCTGCCTTCCTTTTCTCCTCTGAAAGCAGTACCATCGATTCTTCGTCCTTCGAGAGAACCGACTTTTCCTCCAATCATTTCCAGAACGTGAGCAACTGTCATTCTTGAAGGAATAGCGTGTGGGTTGATGATTAGGTCAGGAACTACACCGTCACGAGTGAACGGCATATCTTCAGCATCAACTAGGCGACCGATGACTCCCTTCTGTCCGTGGCGAGATGCGAATTTGTCTCCAACTTCGGGGACCTTGTGTGATCTAACCATACATCTAACCAGTCTACCAGAGTCTAGAGACTCAGTGACATAGACGTTGTCGACCCATCCCTTTTCACCATGTCGAACTGGCATGGATGATTCACGGCGTTCTTGTGCTTGCAGGAAAGCACCTGCACCAGTTTCCTCCAAGAATCTTGGAGGGCTTGTCTTACCGACGAGTACATCTCCACCTTCGAGGTATTTCTCAGGATGAGGTAGACCGTCAGATTCCAAGTGGTCATATGCTCCAACAGGCTTCAATCCCTTGACTTCTTCTAGACCTGTACCTGGAATTTCAATTTCTTCTACTTGTCCACCAGGGAATCTTCTGCGCTCTGCGTTGTAGGTTCTGTTGAAAGTAGAGCGCCCAAGTGCACGCTGTACACTGGAGCGATTCATGATTACAGCGTCTTGCATGTTGTAGCCGTGAAGGCTCATGACGGCAACGATGAAGTTCTGACCACCAGGCCTGCTGTCGAACTTTGTAGTGTCCATTGCCTGTGTGTAGGTGATGGAGCGCTGTGGGTAGTGCAAGATGTGCAATCTTGTATCAGGTCTTAGCCTGTAGTTTGAACTTGGCAAACCAAGTGATTGCTTTACCATTGCAGTACCACCGGTAACACGTGGCGTTGAGTTGTGTTCCGGGTATGGAATCAATGAAGCACATACACCTAGTACGAGTTGTGGGTCAATCTCACAGTGAGTGTGTTCTTGAGTGTACAGTAGTGGTACGTTGAAGATTGCGTCAGCCTTCTCTCCGTTTGGCATTGTAACTCTGGCTTGCAGGTTAGCTTCCTCAGCACCTGGCTCACCAAGATTTAACCATGTTACTGCAGAGTGACTTACTGGTCTGCCAGCGTATTCGTTTCCTTCAGGAACTACTTCAGGAAGAACGAACGGCCTTGGAGCGATGTAAAGGTCTTCTTCTTCTTCGGCATCGATCCACTCAACAACACCTTCGTTGACCAGGTCCTTGAATGTCAGTTCTCCCGAACTTACCATTTCCAAGTGCTTTTGAGTTAATCTTGGTGCACCATCGTATAGAATCAATACTGGACGTAGGATTCTTCCCTTGTCGGTATTGATG
Source organism: Candidatus Poseidoniaceae archaeon (assembly GCA_049606035.1). Classification (GTDB taxonomy): domain Archaea; phylum Thermoplasmatota; class Poseidoniia; order Poseidoniales; family Poseidoniaceae; genus MGIIa-K1. The sequence continues at coordinate 77,589 of JBMYVD010000001.1, forward strand.
AATATGTCTTTGTTGACATTGTCGTATCTGATGGATACTTCAGGTCTGATTGCCCCGCGTCTTCGAGCATTCTTGAATTGAGTAACCAAATTCTTTCCACGCTTGTGTACACCATAGATGTCACCGTTCACGTGAATCCTGTCACCATCTGTCCAGTCATCTGGTTGGAATACATCCATTTCGTCAAGGCGAGTTCTGATTTCATCCTCGGGAACAGCTTCAGAGATGTCAATCATCTGTGCAGCGTTCTTTACAAGACCACAGTTCTGACCTTCAGGGGTCTCGTTTGGACATAGACGACCCCATTGAGTGGGGTGCAGGTCACGTGCTTCGAAGTGAGGCTGGCTGCGAACTAGCGGGCTCGTAACACGGCGCATGTGAGATAGTGCAGAAAGGAAGGTTGTCCTATCCAACAACTGGCTAACACCAGATCTTCCACCGACCCAGTTGCCGGTCGCAAGAGCGTGCATGATTTTGCTTGTCAAAACGTCAGGTCTCAAACAAGATGTGATCTTTAGTTCACGCTTTCTGTTGTGGTGCCTCTCAAGTTGGTACTTCAGGTCACGTGCAAGTTGCCCCATGGATACACGGAACAAATCTTCAACAAGGTCGCCAGCAAGGCGAACACGCTTGTTTGCGTAGTGGTCCTTGTCGTTTGGCTTCCTGCTTGTGATTGCCATCTCCAATACCTGGCGTACAATTCTTCCAAGGAAGATTGCTTTCTTCTTTCTATCCTCGACTTGATCGCCCAAGTGAGGTAGAAGTTCACGGTCTAGGAGTTGGTTAACTCTAGCTTCACGATATTCTTTCTGCTGGCCTGCAGCGAATTTCTTCTCTAACCAGCCGTGTGCTTCATCCATTGAATCAACAGCGTATTCTTCGTTGTCTTTCACTTCGTTAATGTTAGCAACGATGAATTTGAAAGTCTCCGTTGGACCTGCAATCGCTTGGAACAGTTCCTGGTCATTCTCGATTCCAAGTGCGCGCATTAGTAATACTACAGGAATTGCAGTTGTACCAGCGGTACTAATCTTGACCATCAGCATACCGTCACGGCGCTTCTCGACTGTTAGCGGCTTTCTCATACCGTCCTTTTGTGAGAAAATCTTTGCAACCTCGGTCTTCTTTGCGTATCTCTTGTTGATTTCAACAGTAACACGGTTAGGAGCAAGGTCTTCCATAGAGATTAGTACTCTCTCAGTACCGTTGATGATGAAATAGCCTCCAGGGTCTAGTGGGTCTTCGCCCTTTTGGCGAAGCAACTCTTCCCACATCTTTCTGTCTTCATCGGAGGTTGTTGGGTGTAGCACACGGTCACCTGCGATGTGATTTGCGTGCAAATTACATCTGCGGCTGCGAACCATGATTGGCATGTTTCCAACCTGAACTCCTTTTTCTGGTTGTGTCGGCACACCATTTCTGAATATTGTGAAATCCATCTTTACTGGAGACATGTATGTCAACTTGCGTAGGCGGCATTCCATTGGCTGTGAAGGGTGGTCACTTCCATCAGCTTCACGGATAGTTGGCTCGCCAAGTTGAATGTTCTTGACGCGGATGATTATGTCTTGGTCGATTACGTCGAGTTTGATTAAACCGCCCTTGTCGTCTTCGACTTCTTCATCGGTACCGACTCTGATACTTCTAACGATTTTCTCCATTCGAGACAGGGAATTGTCACCAGACGGGATACAGTCATCGTATGATGCTAGTTGGTGGTTAACTAGGCTTCTTTCTCGGAAAAATGATTCAATAATCTCTTTCATGGTATCACCTCAGCTCAGTTGCCCTCCACGATTAGTCTGTAAGCAACCGAAACACCAGCGGATGGTGAAGGTCTTACTACCTTGAGAACACGGTCTGCAAGCCATCCTGCGGGTAGAGGAATGTGCTCTTCATCGTCTGTTGACGCTGAGTCATGTGCTCTTTCAGTGGTTTCCTTAATCACTTGAACAACTGGATCGGTAATCAGAATCTTTGGAAGAAGTTCCTTAGCAAGCCTTGACTCACCGGTTTCTGAATCGGTTGTCAATAGACCCCAAGGAGCGAGTTCTTCTTCCTCACTCTCAACTGGTACTAGTTCCTGGTGAGGTACAAGAACGTGGTTCAGAACGTTGAACTTGGTACCTGCCAAGTCCATGTCATCGTCATCGAGTGCTTTTCTTGAAATAGTGATTTTTCGGCTTCTTCGCTTCTGTCTGCGCTGACCTAGTTCTGCAAGGGCATTCATTGCGCCGGTGAAAATTTCATCGTCTTTTGAGACACCGAGAACTGACGCAATCTCGTCGGCCGGCATGGCCTTGATATCTGTCATGTTTCGGTCTGTTGCAAGTTTGTGAGCATATTCTTCTGCTATGCCCATTTCCATCAAACGCTTCTTAGTTGCCGACTTTACTACCAAAAAAAACACACCCCGCTTTGCCCTAATACACCAGGCCGGTATCTTGTCAGGCGGGCCTGACGGGGTTCGAACCCGCGACCGTCCGGTTAAAAGCCGGACGCTCTACCTGACTAAGCTACAGGCCCAAATGTATGTGTTGGGCTTCTTGGCCGACCTGTATGGGGTTTTTAAATCCTTTGCCACCAATTTTAGCCATAGAAAGGACTACAGGGATGTATCTAAAGGATGATCCCTTCTAATGAGTCTTTTTGACTTTTAAACATAAAGCCTTCGGCACAAAATTTGTGAAAACGAGCAATAGCGTTGCCGATTAATCAAACACGCAATACACCTCATACAACAAGAAGCATAAATCATGCTCTGTTAGAGGTCTGTAATGGCATCTGGAGGACATGGAATTTTCACCCCCGAAGATGCACACTCTGAGGTCGATCGGCAGAAGAGGCCATCTCTGACCATGGAATGGTTTCCAAATTCAAAGCAGTGTATTGAACTGACCATCCCTCCTACCGTTTATCCTCCCAGAGAAGACACTGACTTATTGGCCAACAGGCTAATACAACTAGGGCCTGGAAAAGGAAGAAAATTCCTAGAGATTGGTTGTGGCTCGGGCGCCCTAAGCATTCTCGCATCATCACTAGGATGGAATGTTCATGCTTGCGACATAAATCCGTTTGCTGTAGCTGCAACTAGAGGAAATATGGCAAAAAATTTGCAAGACGGCACCATCAAGGAAGGAGGAGTTGGCCCCGATGGTTTTCCGTTTGAGGACAAGTTCGATTTGATCCTCTGGAATCTACCCTACATCCCTGCCGATGAGGTGAATGAATTACTTGGCCCAATGGAAGAAGCCGGACTTATTGACACAGATACACAGGGATTACAAAGTAGGTTCATATCATTAGTTGAGAAAAATAATCTTCTTACAACAAGTGGGAAGATGCTACTTTTAGGGAGGACTGGAAGTATTGGAGCGTCTGAGAATTTTGCAGTAAGAGATTGGGACACATTAGAGTTTGATGATGGTGAATCATTGACGGTTTTTTGCTTGTGGAAACCTTGGGAGAACGCCGAAAATGTATTTGTTCAAAGCACTGGTTCAACCAACGATGATCTATTTCACAAATCTGGAATTGGGACCCACATTTCAACTGCCTTACAAACATCCGGTAGAGGACGAAGAGATAGAAAATGGAATTCTATAGAAGAGTGTTACGCAGGTTCGTGGATTGTAGCAGAAGACACAGAAGTTAACCCTGGCCTGCTACAATTATCAGGTGGTTTGGCAGTAATTAAATCAATACAAAGTGATCGCCTCAAACTCAAATGGCCTAACGACATTTTAATCGATGAGAGAAAATTATGTGGAGTACTCGTAGAGGGTAAATCTTCTCAAGATTCAACCAAAGTTGTTCTTGGAATTGGAATCAATTTGAAAACTTCTGACAAGACAATTGACGGAAAGGAAATTAGCACACTTGACGAAATCGCAACAATGGATTTCCACACAATCGATCGAAAACTAAACTCTGAATTATCATCACTAATAGAGGAGCGTAATGACATACCACCAGTAAACTTTGAATCAATACTAGCAGAAATATTGAGGCATATGAAGTCACTGGGTAGACCCAGATATTGCGAGGTTGTGTACGAGAATTTTGATCTCAATGAAAGAGGTGAACTATTATTGGGACACAATGTCATTGATGACGGAGAAGACGTTACTTGGGTCTAGTCCTCAAGCAGTGCTTCCACTGCCTCTTCATCAACATCTTTTGTGATTCTCTTCAAAATTCCAAAAGCTAGTACTAATGCGCCAACCGGGTAAAGTCCGTAATCGAATATTATGCCCCGGCTAACTGAGTAATCAATGCTTGAATCCTCTAGACCCAAAATTTGGAAGGTATGGACACCATCGGATTTTGCTTCGTATTCCCAATTTCCTTTTTGATTGTCATCAAAGTCTGAAGAACCATCAGGAAGAATGATTGTTGGCCTTATTTCCCCTTCGATTACATCGAGACTGAAAGTATCACCCGCAGATAAATCATACTTTATCTCGAAAGTTTCGCATTCTTCTTCATCGCAATCAACTGCGATTGGTGTCGACCATGCTTGAAGAACTAACAGGGTTAGTAGTATAGTCGAACCAATGAGAATCATGACATCCTCACTTTTGACAGGCGGTGCTGCTCCTCCTGCTCCCATGTCCATGCGGAGGAGATAGGGCTCTTCAACGCTTTCTAGGCTTGCGAGAGAAATTCATTCTCTCCCGTACAAGTTTAATTTTCCCGCTCGAGGTTACAGTTTTGATTCTACTGTTTATCAGGACCTCCTTAGTTGATTCATAATCTTCTAACCGGACCATGAAGATGCACTTACCTTCTTCAAAATCGTATAATTTTAGTGGGTAATTTGACGCATACTCTGAAAGTTCGGAACGTTTCTCAAAACTTCCGACCTCACAGCCAATCCATCGACGCTTGCCTCTAAGAGCCTTCGTCAATTTCTTGGCCATACAACCTCGTCGAGGGCATTTATCTTAACATAATGCCAACACTGCCCCTACCGAGGGGACATTATGGAGGAGGATTCTCAACAAGAATTCAAGCAAATTGGAATGCTCCAGCTAATCCGTAATATGCTCTCTCCAAGGACCTTGCCACACATTATCATGATAGCAATTATATCATCCATTCTGCTATTTTTGGTCAGCACGCAAGAGGTCCTTGTTGCAATGTCTTTCATATCCTTGTCAATTTCCTATGTCGTAGTATCAATGCTATCTAACAATTCAATGATACAAAGTCTAACCAAATTACCTGAAGAAAAAGGCGATTCACAATGGATTGTGCGTTTCTTATTCAGTTTTCGAATAACGATAGTACCGATTCTAATTGCTGCAGTAATTGTTGGACTATTATGGAGTTTAACTGGAGGAAATGACAACGGTTGGATATCTCCTGCTCTGGCTTCCTTGTTTATCGTCTGGTCGATTGCCCAAGCTGCTTCGTTTAGAACAGGAATGGTGGAGTGGTTGGCGAATGGACTCGGAGATGCGAAACTTCATACTTACCAAGAGAAGATATCAACTGCTTCACAAGTTGTAGTTGTCCAAGTTTTTGCCTTGGTGATATTATGGCTTGGCCAAATAATTAGCCAGGCAGAGAAAATGACGCTTCAGGATGCGCTTCTAGGCGGAATCGCTTTCATCATTGTCAGCGTTATTCTCCAAGCTATCACGCTTTGGTTGACCAGAAGTGAGAGAGAGGCATCAGGGAATGAAAAGGGAATGGCTGCATTTTCATTCAAGTGGATGATAGTAGCACAATTATTCATCACATGGCACGCATTTAGCATATACCGCCGTACTGCAATGAGCCCGTCTGACCTATCAACAATTATCGAAGAAGGTCTTCTAATGGCATTCACGGTAATTTTCGCAGTCTGGTCACTTACAACATACACAGTTAGAGATGGCAAGCGACTGATATCTGAACATGCATCATTACCCTTAGGAATTTCATTTGGATACGCCTATGCAGGTTCTGTTGCAATGTTGACTGGAACGTTTGATAGTCTAAAGGAAGTCATGATTTTTGGACACGTATTGTCGATTTGTGCAATGATGCTATTGTTGAGACCTACCTTAAGAACTAGCAGAATGACTTCTGAGATGTTCCTCAAAGCAATAAATGTCGACATTACAATGCCAGAAGAAACTGAAGAGGTTGAGCCCGAACAGGACGAAGATTCAGAGGATGACAATTCAGAAACAGAAGGAGAAACTGTTGATGAAGAATGGCAAGAAGACGGAGAAATCGATTGGGAGAAAGGCGTTGACATCTCTGAGGGAACCGACTGGGATGGAAAAGATTCTGAACAGGAAGAAGAATCATACTAGACTAAGATTGGATTTTTCTTCTAAACCGGAGACTACCGCAACCACTCTGATTCTGCCTTGTAAGTCATCACTTACACGGGCACCCAAGATGACCTGAGCATCTTCATCAAAGCGTGCAGTGAAAGCGTCTGCGATCAAGCCGACTTGTCCAACAGTCATGCCCGGTCCCCCTTCAATTTGGAGTAAACATGCCTTAGCTCCGTCCATTGACAAATCTGCAAGTGGGGCACTAAGAGCATCCTCAAGGAGGCCAATTGCATCATCTGGGTCACCTTGGCCAACCATAAGAGTAGAACCTCCAGAGTGGCCAACAATAGTTTTCAAATCCATCATATCGAGATTAATCAAACCAAGTCTCATTAAAGTCCTGACCAATCCTTCAACGAATTCTTCAACCCAGGACGCTCCGACCCTCCAATCTGTTCCTCTTTCTCTTGCTTGCCAAGCCAATCTATCTAGACTCAACCTTACACAAACATCCGAGTTGGATTCCAACCTTGTAAGTCCCTCGTTGCTCACTTTCAATCTTGCTTCTTGTGCCTCGAAAGGTATTGCTGCGATAGATATCACAATCGCACCTGATAACCGTGCTTGTCTGGCAAATTCCGACGAGGCACCAGTTCCTGTACCACCACCCAAGCCAGTTAGTAAGACAACTAACTCAACATCATTTAGTAGGGTTCTGGATACCGAAGAGGCTTGCCTCATTCTCTGCTCTCCTAAAGGTGGAAGCGCTGCGCAGCCTGTTGAATCTAAGTCCTTACCCAAACGAATAACGTGTGATTCAGGATAGTCAAATGAGGACTCATCCGCATCAATTAGTACCAAATCAATACCGTGCCCTGTTCTTGAATGGGCACGCTTTGCCCATGAGCAACCTAATCCACCGACGCCTGCAATCAGGATTTGGGCGCCATCCATGACAGACCCTTACCGAGGAGGTTATTCAATCTCTGCCCACATATCTCTGATAGCGACGTCTAGCGTCCCTGGCCCAAGCATTGTCAGGCTCAAGTCTCAGAACTTTGTCATAAAGTTCTACAGCTTTTTCAAAATCAGAAAAATGTCTTCCATACAAGTGTGCTAAATTATTCAGCACAGGTATACACTCATCATCATCTTCTAACATTTCAAGAAGAATTTCTTCAGATTTTCCTAGATTATTTCTAAGCATTTCTTCTTCTGCTTCTTCTAGTTTGACAAGTTGTTCATTTGAGAGGTCATAGGTGTTCTCAAAAGGGTGGTCTGACATAGCCTCACCAAGTGGGGAATCAACATAGGATTTGCCTTTGGATGTTTAGGCAAGAAAACGGGCCAAAATGTTACACTGCTCGGCAACCCTTAGACGAAAATGCAGGGAACGATTATAGGCGCAATCCAAGTCCGATTAAACACTGGGGTTGGCGATGCTAATGTCGAAGGTTTTCCAACGAAGTCTCCTGCCTATGGTGCTTGTAACATTGATGCTCTTACCGGGCATCACTAATGCCTATCCAGACGGCATAGGGGCAGGCGGTCATTCTCACAACGGAGAAACTATCGATGACGTCGCCAAAGAAGGTTGCTTATGCCACGGTGACCAACCGAGTAACGATGTCATGGTCCTCCTTGTTGGAGTCCCGTACACATGGGTTGCAAATGCAGAATATGACCTGAGGCTGGAAGTCATCGGCGGCCCAGATACAAACATGGGTGGATTCTCTGCAAGAGTCAGCGCTGGCGAATGGTCTGGCGACGGAGAAGCTTGGGGAGACGATGCTGCAACAAGGACACACCAATCACCCAACTCTAGAATTTTTGAACTAACATGGACCGCACCAGCCGACAACTCCAGCGGAACAACTGTCGACTTCTGGATTAGCGGGAATGCGGTTAATGGAGCAGATGGGCCTGCTGGAGATTATTGGAACCAAATTGTGTTCAATCTAATCGAAGCACCTGAGGATGACAAGAGAGGAGATAGAACACTAATCGCAGGAAGCGGCACTCCAACAGCACCAGAGAGCAAGGCTGGAGAAATCGACATCTCGACACTCGGCGCTGGTTTCAGAGCTCACTGGCTTGGATTACTAGGATTCGGCGCCGTTATCGCAGTGATTGTATTCTGTGGACTTCTACTCAGATATGGATTCTCAACATCTTACAAAGGCCGCAGCAACTTGCTGAGACTGAGATACAAGATTAACAGAAGAGGTGACCAGTGATGGCTAAAGACACGATCACACAACTTCTTGAGAAGGTTGCTGCAGGAAAGGTGAGCGTCAAGGATGCTCGCACAGCTCTGGAAGATGCATCATTAACTGAAGAACAGATGGATGCTGCAATTAACCACGGAGTATTCAACCCAGCAGAACCCGGTACAGTAATTTCAGCATCTTTGGCTCCATCCGGTAAATCCGCTCTTACCATATTCTTCTTTTCTTGGGGAATTTTCTGGGCCCTGTACTGGTTTGGAACCATGCTATACGGGCTGCTCAACGGCTCTAGTTGGGACCAACAACAACTTTCCTACCACATGGCGATGGGTATTACAACCCTAATTATGATGGGAATCATCTATCTGAAATTCGTGTTGCCTGACACAATTATCGTCAAGCACAGCCAAAACAAGTACATCCCTGAACATCAGAAGGATTGGAGAGAATACAAGTGGTGATATTATGGACGACAGGAGATTAAGACCAGCACCATCACTAGAAGACTCAGTTTTAGGCTCCCTTGGAGAAGTTTCAGTCAACCGTAGACAATTCATGCGCTACGGATTCAACGCTGCTGGTGGTGTACTAGCAGCAACCCTTGGAGCGTTAGGTTTCGCAGCGATTCTTATGCCTCCATCCGGTGGAGGAGGAGGAGACTCCTCGGTCCTATACTGGGCAAAGGGTCGTGAGGAAGAAGCATGGTATGGAGCAAAGCACCTACAACCAATGATGAAGTCTGATTTTGAAGCAGAAGCCGCCAACTCGAATGTCGGCATGGCTGGTGCTCAAGGTGTATGGAACGGTCTACCTGTAATCGTCAACTATGTACCTCACGCCGAGAACTCTGGCAAGCCTGTGGCAGACAACCTACCAAGATTCCAAGAAATGGCAGGTTACGACATCGGTGGCAACTACGTTGGCCATGCTACCGAATTCTTGCTTGGGAACTCGGAAGTATTCGACCCCAACAACAACCTAGTCATGAGTTTCGCAAGATGCACACACCTGTGTTGTATCCCAGGATGGCAACTTGTAACAAACACTCAGACCGATGACAACTGGACACCGGGTGGTGGAGACGATGGTGGGAGCAAGATGTTCTGCATCTGCCACTCCAGCAGATTCGACCCTACTGCAATCGAGGTCAACAGAAACGCAAACAGGTCAACTGGTGCTTCTTTCGAATACCTAGGTATTAGAAGAGCTGGTGGCCCTGCTCCTCTTGGACTACCAATCATTCCAATCATTATGAACGGAGACACAATCGAAGCGTCTTCTGATTACACGGGCTGGTTGACCTACTGCGACTGAGGTGATTATGTGAGCACAATTTTCTGGGTACTTTGGTTCTTCATAGCATTCATTATTGTCTTAATTGCGTTTACTTTGCGCAAGGAAAACGAAGAGATTCCTCGTAGAGAAATCCTACGTGCTGTTGAATCCAGCGGCAAGATGGGATTCGCTGAGCGTGCGTTCTTGTGGGTATTCTCATTCTTGGATACTAGATTTAGGATTCAAGACTACTGGAATATGTCAAAGGGTGCATACTACAACATGCACAGGCAGATGCCACTTACACACGCAGAGAAATACAAGCTGCGAATTATTTGGTACTGGTACCCACTCTACTGCTTGGGTGGAATTTCATTCCTATCATTCATCATTCTAGTACTAACTGGAACCGTTCTCGGAATCTACTATGTCCCTGGTGGAGAGGGTGATCCATCCCCTGCATATGCGAGTATGCAATTCATCATGACACAACTTCCGTTCGGATACATTATCCGTGCAGTACACCATTGGGGTACACACTTCATGGTAGCATCGGTATTCTTACACATGTGTAGAGTATACTTTACTGGTGCATACCGCAACCCACGTGAATTGAACTGGCTGATCGGTGTTGCCTTAATGGCACTAACAATTGTCTTCGGTTACTCTGGATACCTACTTCCATGGGATACATTGGCTTACGGAGCTGCTGTTATCGGAATTAACCTAGCAAACGCTACACCATTGATTGGAAAGTACATCGCTACACTACTATTCTCTGGTTCATCCTTGTCCCACAGAACGGTAACACGAATGTACTTCATTCACGTGTTTATTTTGCCAGTTATCGTTACAACTCTAATCATCATACATTTGTTCATTGTATGGGTTCAAGGAATAGCGGAGCCGCATTGATACAGGAGGAATAAGTTTGGGAATTATAGACAATTTTGGAGCAGTAGCATCCTCGTACATGGATCAAAAAGAGCAGTTGCAATCTGCTGAAGAAAAGCGTAAGCGTACTCGTGAAGGACACGGATTCTGGCCTCATGAAGTTCTACGTGACAGCCTTATCTTCGGATTCATGATATGTACACTTCTATTCTACGCATGGTTAATTCCACCACCACTTCACAGTGCAGCGGACCCATTCGCTCAAGCAGGATTCGTTTTCCCTGACTGGTATGTACTGTTTTCTTACGGTTACCTGCGATGGGGGGAATATCTACCTCAATTTGACGTACCTTTAGGGCCAATTGGTGATTTCTTTGGACAGCCATCGTTCCCATGGAACGCTGCATGGTGGGGTGCTTTCCTAACCGGAATCCCTGTCGGTATTCTAGCACTACCTCCTTTCTTGGGCGGTCGCGAAAAGAGACCTGTTGAAGACCCATGGTTTGCTAGTGCTGGTGTAGTTTACTTAGCTCACATTTGGTTCATTTCAGTATTCTCTATCAACATCTTCCTTGAATTGTATGGAAAGAATAGAAGCGACTTCTGTAAGTTAGACAGCCACGGCGATTTACTATGTGGTGTAAGGGATCCGTGGATTGCTGATTTATTCAATATGATACCCTGGGTAATGACAGGTATTCTTCTCTGGATAATGATCTACTTCATCGCTAAGTGGCTATTCAACAACGCATGGGGTGCAAGATTCACTCCAGCACACGGTAAGAAACTCATCGTTGGTGCTTTCATTGTTGCAACCGCTGCAAGCGTTGTTACATACCCGGTATACGATAACGGATTCTGGGATGCAAGGGGACTCTTAACAATCTCAGATTACGAGAAATTGGAAGAGATGAGGTCGCAACCAACCGATGTTCAAGTAAATGAGAGAACTGAATTCATGGACCTACAAGGATTTGATGGAGACATAGTTCCGGCAGCTGCATGGATGGATTGGAACATATATCAACCGACGCGGTATTATCTCATTGATTTCTCAGACAATAACGGACATCAAGATTTAGATTCTGGTGTAAATGGCAAGTCTGGATTACAGAATTATTCTGCTGATGAAACTGTATGGGCTACCGGTTCATTCATCATCACTGATGATTATTGGCCTGAAGACAACGACTTCACTACAGTACCTTTAGACGCTACGTGCGCTACCAGAGCGAGTGAAGTCCTAATCGATGGGGGAGATTCAACCTCTGGAATGATTCAGTCAAGCCTAGTTATCACCCAAAGAGACAGTGGCGACGTTGTAGTCGACACTGATTGTAATACAGGAGAGTTAGGCGTGGAACTGGCATCGGGTACATACGACTACGAGTTCAAGGTAGAATCAACCGATGGCCTAAGAGCAAACAACACAGTTACTGTTGAAACCTTATTCACAATTCAAGCATTCCAGCCACTTCTTCTCTATGATGACGATGCTGGAAACGGCCTTGCTGGAATGACTGTTGACCTATCTAACTCCCTAAACATGGAGTTAGAAGGTGAGAATATGGGAGTTATGGTGAACCCAACTTACCACACCAACCCTCTAGCATTGGATGCTAAGTTGACTTATGCAATGTTCATCCCATGTATTACCGCAGGTGCAATCACATTCGTGGTATTGAGAAACATGGCTCGTGGATACGAGTTCGAAATGAACAAGTGTTACGGCTGTGACCTGTGTGATGATGCATGTCCAGTCAGACTCTTCAATGCTGGTGACAAGTTGAACATCATTTACAACTCGTGGAATAACGAAGACGATGGTGTACCGCTGTATTCGTGTTTGACATGTACTGCATGTACAAACGCATGTCCACAATTGGTCAACTACGATTCATACGTTGACATTCGCCGCTCACTTATCGTTGGTGGCCCGGCTGCTGAAATCCCTCACACTGTCCTGCAAGCAGTACTAGCTGCAGAAGCGGAGGAAGAGAGTGACGCTGATTTCGTCTCAGTCGAAGATTATCCAATCGATTCAAACATTGGCTACTACCCAGGATGTGTAGACTACCTAGACCAAGAGATGGTATTCAGCCACCTAAACGAAGGCTCGATGGACCTAGGAGAAACCACAACTGCAGCATTCACATTATTCGAGGAGATGGGAACAGATGTCTCATATCTCGGACGTGACTTCCTGAAGTGTTGTGGGCACGACCAGAAGTGGCAAGGTCTTGATGAAGTGTTTGACAAACTCAAGGCATACAACCAGAAGAAGATCGAAGCATCCGGGATTGACACACTAGTTTCCTCATGCGCTGAATGTTTCAGAACATTCGCTCGTGATTACGAATTAGAAGGTGTCAAAGTCATGCATACAACAGAATTCCTAATCGAAAATGGATTCGACATGCAACTGAAGGCAGAGGATGAATTGACGGTTACCTATCACGACCCATGTAGACTAGGTAGACAGATGGGAATCTATGATGAACCACGTGAACTAGTTGCTGGAGTCGAAGGTGTTGAACTTGTAGAGATGGAACACCATGGCGAAGATGCAATGTGCTGTGGAGTCTCAAGCATGATGTCTTGTAATGAGAACGCTCGTGCACTGAGAGTATCCAGAATGGAGGAAATCCGCAACACTGGCGCAGACATGATGATTACATCCTGTCCAAAGTGTGTATCTCACTTTGAGTGTCTCAAGTTCGAAGGCGACGAAAGGCATGACATCGAAATCCTTGATGTTGTATCATTCCTAGCACGCCAGGTTGAAGCAAAGAAGTCACTTGCTGAAGAAGCAAGTACATCGAGAGTTTCTGTTGAAGCTTAAACAAGCACTCGACAACAAAAGTCGGGTTAAACTTGATTAGTGAGATTGACCAGTTCATATCATGGATTACGACAGTCTTACTCTTCTTGAACTCAAGACAGTGTGCAAAGACAGAGGTCTCAAGGTTAGTGGTAACAAGGCTGAAGTCGTAATCAGACTAATGGAAGATGATGAATCAAAAATGCCTCAGTCTGTGTCTATTCCTCAACAGCAAGTCAATTATGGTCAGCAGCAAATGTATGGACAACAGATGTATGGCGGGCAACCTCAACAAATCTTCATCACAAATAACACAACCAGTGTGGTTCAAATTACTGGATTCCTAATCATCTTATACGGTTTGTTTAGGCTCTTTTGGGGGATGTTCGCTGATGAAGACGAATACTTCTTTGTCTTATTTATCGGAACAGCGTTCATTTTCAGTGGGATACTATCTGTTCAAGGGTACCGAGTTGGACTGTATTTCGCCTTGATTACCCTAGTCATTTCGGGATTGCTTTCGCTCATCTATATCGACAAACAAGGCAGCTTTTTGTCAGTAGGACAAGGGACAGGTGAAGGATCGGTTGGTTTCTCATTATTCTGTTCAGGATTCTGTATGCTAATTGTAGCATTACCATTACTAACTGCAGATCCCTCAAATTTCAGAGATGGTTCGCCAAAATATCTCAGATCGTTAATCGATACAGCAGATTGGTTCTCACCGATACCACTGCTGTGGGGAGGTAGAAAAGACGTTGAAACCAAGATAGTCATCAATTGTGCACATTGCGACGCACCACTGAAAGTACCAAGTGATTACAAGGGCAAAGTAAAGTGCCCAACATGTGAAGAAAGATTCGAAATCGAGTGATTTCAGGGTTCCTCTTCCATTCCTCTAATCTCATAATTTGAGGGGAATAAAGCGACAATCACACCTGCAATTAGGAAACCAAGACCCATACCAAACTCCTGTTGAACAAACAGGAATTCTAGTGCGAATACCACTAGAAGAAGTCCACCAATATTTGACACCCAAACTAGAGTCTTGAATGTCGATAGCGAAACTCCTGTGGTATTAGCTCCCCTCTTTGGACCAAATTCTCCTCCGAATCTTTGTGCGCCTTCATGTTCTGGTTGTTTTGACATAATATCACCTATCAATCATAGTAATTGCATCTGTTGGACATGCTAGCACACACAACCGGCACCCTGTGCAAGCATCTCGAATAATTCTCGCTTTTCTGTTGCTTGGAACTTGAAGTAGTGGAGAAGCCATGTCCTTGAAGTACAGTTCAATAGCATCATCATCGCATACTATTGTGCATTGATCACATCCAATGCACAGGTTCTCTGTAACCCAAGCAACAGTTCCCTCGCCACCTTTGATAGTGGACCTTCTCTCACCTTTTTGCCTGGCAAGAGAGATAGCGATTCGCTCAGCCTCAGCTTCGCGACGCTTGGCCAAATCATCACGAGTGGTCATACATTTACCTCCACTAGGTGCTTACTTTCAAACCTCTCTACTGAAATATTCACCAACCAGTCTCCGAGGCAATAGAATGCTCCAACAAGAAGAGGAGGATTCCAAGCGGTAAGTCCCGTCCATGGAACTTCATTTGCCCATGTCCAATTTGTGAGGTATGTCCCCCACAACTCCATCAGAAGAGCAGCCCAAGCCATTGTTGCATAGAGTGCTGGCTGTGGGCCCCACTTGGTGAAAACAAGAACCAACACAAGCAAAAATACTGCAGAAGTATCTCCACCAGTCCATACTCCGTAAGCGACTAGAGGCACAAACGGCAGCAAACTCATCATCGCTTTATCTGCTGCAAGAAATTTACTCAGTCTTCGACCTGCGTCAAACAAGAACCAGTGACCAACTGGCACGAATAGAGGCATTAATCCACGTTGATATTCGTAAATTAACCAAACCTCTGAGAAAAACAATTCCATTGGAGTAGCGAATGCTAAGACAGTCAACATCTCAATCCGCTCTTTCCTTTCAGCCTCTTTGAATAACCAAGCAAATAGGCCTAAGCACCAGAAATTTACAGGCCATTCAGCATACTTTGCACTAACGTACAAGCCAATGCCGATTGTCAATGCGTAAACTGCAACCCTGCGCATCAAATCACCATCATTGTATTTCTATTGAAACGCCTTCTGAACGCATTACTTCGATTACAAGTTCAATAACTTCGTTGGGTAAATCCTCAGGAGCAAATACTCCACTCTCAAGCATTTCAGGTCGGTCAACCCAAGCGATGACACAACTTGCTGTGACTAGACCAGTGGTCCTTGCCATACTGGAATCGGATTCTTTTCCATTATCTTCGATGATCCATCTCTGTGTATTCTTTCCAGCCTTGATGAAAACCTCCATCCAAGTGAACTCAGCCTTTGAGGGGTCCATTTTCCAAGCCTCAACCAATTCATCAGGGTTTAACTCACTCTCCTGATATTTCTGAATATGACCCGGCCACCTAACCGTATATTCTCCCATATTTTCTACTGGGAGGTTTAGCAATGAGCGTAAACCATCGGTAAGGAATGCATCCATTTGCCTTCCATTTGCATCGATTGAATGTAGTTCACTGATTGCAGGGACGCTCACTTTTTCGCCATTGGAAATAATCCTTGCAGGTCTTGTGTATTCAGCGATGACATCATGAGGAGAAAAAGGAGCCATGTAGGACCATTCACCGTCTGGTTGGGCAGGATTACCGCCAACTTTGATCGTGACTTCATCAAGAGTTCCGAACTCTCTGACTGCCATTGCAACTAGCATATTCGACAAACCAGGAGCGATTCCTACATCCCAAAGAATCGAACTACTAACATCAGTTAGCGTATCTGGTGTTGTTTCACTGAATGATAGATCTACTATTTTCAGATTAGAATCTTTGAGGGTTGATGTCATCTGATTACCCAAGGAACCCGGTAGCATGTTTACTACAAAATCTGCCAAATCATGGTTTGCCTGCAAGGCATTCTCAAGATGAAAAGTGGCAGATGTCTGTCTTTCCGTTACATCGTATAGATGTACGTCAAAACCTGCTTCGACCAACTTTCTGGTCACGAAGGAGCCAACCAGGCCTCCTCCTAAGCAGTGAATTCGCAAATCAACCCTCCATCTGTTTTTGAGATTCAGCGCCCATAGCAAGCATAGACAATTCTGACACAAGTGCGTGCCAACCATGTGCATGCTCACCAAACTGTGCGCCTACCTCGCTGTATGGTTTGAACTCAGCCGAGGGTGAATTTAGGTTTTCCATCTCTCCTTTCTTTGCATTTATTCGGTAAAACCAAGATGCAGCTTCTCCATCTACAAGGTAAACTACTGGCTCTACTGGGGCTCCCTCATCAGTATTAATCGCGGTCGGAACACCTTCTTGAATCAGGAAGTTTTCTACATCTACACCACCTTTAGAGTACATCAGTCGCTTAAATTTCCTATTAGAGAGATTCAACAATTCGCTACCACTTTTTACAGCCATTATTCCTAGACCGTAGGTACCACGGTCGTTTTTGATAAATGCAACAGGCTCTCTATCAATTCCTAATGTCTGATATTTCGCCTCAATTCTTGCCAGGAATTCATCGACTTCAGCCGCTAGCATTTGGCGGCATGATTCTTTTTCTAGACACTTATCTTCAGAAACGAACCAACTGGATAGGAGGTGCCATGGATCGATTTCAAGAATTTCAGCGATTTCATTGACGTATGCTTGTAGGCACTCATAGTGCTCGCTTTTTCTTCTCCTCTGCCAGCCCATATGGGGCGGTGGAGAAACTTGGTGTGCTCCGAGTCCACCAACCATGCCTTCTGTTAGGTCGTTATTCAACAGTACAAGACATGGCTTCTCTCCATCAATTAGCAGATTTTCTCCTTCAATTTCAACAGCATCCAATTTCAGAGGACCTGTAATTCCATCTAGAGAACCGTGCCCTTCAAGTTCTGGCGAACCTACCGTACATCTGAATCCTGCTTCTTGAATCAGACGCTTGATTGTTGCAACATTCTCGACATAACCAGGATTTCTTGTATGAGACTCAGGATAAAGATGGACCCATGTACATCCCTCGTGCTTGCGGTTAATGTGATTTCTAAGCAGTGCTGCAAGATGAGGTTCATCCTCTGGAGAAGTATTGTTGAAACCTGCAGGGAAATGGTTAGCATCCACAACTGCAACTTTCCAACCCGCGTCTCTAATGTCCACGCTTCCATAAATTGGGATTGGAACTTCACTGCGTTTCTTTGCCATCCATTCACTAATCAGTTCTCTATTATCTTCCAATTTTTGAGTTAGGTCGTGCACAAATGTCATCCTATCACCTCATCGAGTAATGATGCAGCGTCTCCGGTTTTTCTGCTTCTGCCGCCATCAAGAATGTGCATCGCTTCAAACAGACCTAGACCTATTGCGATATCTGGTTGTTTTAAGAGAGCCTTTTCCATTGTTGGGTGGCGTGCAGCGATATCTTCGACTCGCGGCTGCAATTCTGCAAGTACAGCATCGATCATACGTGGGGAAGTTGCTCTTCCAGCTGGCAGTTTCGGCCTACGGACAATTTCTGCTGGCAAGTCAGTCAAATCGGCAGCCTTCCTAAGTGCTGCTTTTTCTTCTAGACTCTTTGGCAGTCTCCAGTCGATTGGCAATTTGTTTGAAGCATCTCTGTGACGATAGCCCAAGAAAGGAACCCTAACTTCCAACCCATGTGCCATTGAGTGCCTGTCTACCAATCTTAACTGGAAGTTAGACAGTTGCCCGTGGTCTAATTCAAACTGCAAAAAGTCTTGTAAACTTTCACAATGTGCTTTCGGCGAGTGGTCTGCAGCCCACCATTCTTCACCAGTAAGTTTGCTTAGGTCACAATTCAAATCGTCTAACCTAGATTGAATTTCATTTGCATGGGCAGCCAAATCACGATACCTAGGATATCCTGCATGTAATTCATCAGCACCTTGACCACATAGACCAACTGTTACAGATTCCGACATCTTTGCGAATAGGGGCTGGAAAAACAAAACCGTCAGGTCAAGGTCTTCGCCATGCCAGGCTAAGTCAGGTAAGCGTGAGTTGAAAGAATCCTCTTCTAAGATGTACTTATGATGCTCTAAATCTAAACTAGAAGCAACCAATTCTGCGGCTTGCCAATCCGGATTATCTTCACTTTCCGCCACAGTCCAGCAGGCTGGAACCGGCTGGCCTGCCCTTTGTGCTGCCTCCCTAGCAACAGCACAGACCAAACTAGAATCGAGTCCGCCCGAGAGCACTATGCCGACTGGCACATCAGCCATCAGTCGGTCTTTTACACTCTCAACAAAAGTCTCGAGTAGCTCCTCTGGGTCATTCCAAGAATCCGTTGGGGCGACTATCTGTTGCTCGAATCTTGCAATACTAGTCATGGTTGGCTTTCCATCAATCAACTCCCATACTTCGACAGTCCCCGGTCGCACCTGATGCACACCCGCAAACAGTGTCGTTGCATCTAGAGGGTATTCCCATGCAATTCTTGCTCTCATTGCGAGGTCATCGATTGCAGGAATGTAATCCTCGTGGGCCCTCAGGGCTTTTGCCTCTGAAGAAAATAATAGTGAGTCTCCAACTATGGTTCTCATCAATGGCTTGATTCCCATTGCGTCTCTTGCTAAGATAAGTTGACCTTCTGACCACAGTGCAAAGGCAAACATACCATCCAACTTAGATATCCACTTGGCATGTGTTGACGCATTTCCTTTACCGGTATGTAGAGACATAACAACTTCGCTATCGCCGTTTGTAGTGTATTGATACATGCTACTTTTTAGGCTCAGGTGATTGTAAATCTCTCCATTTACGACCGCCACTTTTCCAGGTCCGTAAATCGGCTGAGGAGAGCCAACGATGTCGACAATAGCTAACCTAGTGTGTGCGAGTCCACAATTGTCGTCGCTAAAGATACCTTGACCATCAGGACCTCTGTGGTCCATTAGAAAATTCATGCGCGATAATATTGCTTGGTCTGGTTCACCAAGCATTCCGCCTATACCACACATAGCACAGCCTGAACAACTTCATTCAAGATACCTTGCTTTGGTTCAAATCACCAAAGTGGATAAATGAACATTGTAACAATAAGCAGAACGAAAGCTAACAAAAATGCCAGTAGGTAGGTACTCTGCGGAGGGTCCTTGGAAGGCGCTTCGTCACTCATTCTGTCTCACCTATCCTAACGGGATACTAGCAGCCATTTCAACATAATGGTCTACAGCCATGGTAGGAGCATGATAGCAGCACACAGAGGGATAAGCAACATAGTAGCATTATCGTCTATCCACCTTAGTCTCGGCCATTCTGCTGCGACGCACAGTGGGGCCATGAAAACAGCCAACAAAATTGGAGTACCTAATTGGTACCAACATGCAACCCAAATTATTGCGAGAAATATTGAGCCAGAGATAAACACCGTTCTTGGAGGGTTACCTTTTCTTCTTACTTCGCCCAAAAACGGGTCGCCAAGTGACAGTGAAAGAATCAGAGGCCATACCAGTTCAGGATATTCTGACAATGTCAAAAATGTCAATCCAACAGCAAGTCCACCCCATGCAAGAGCGCTCACTTGCTTTGACTCATAATCGCGTTGACCAAAAATTGTGATTCCTAATTTTAGTCTTACAGCCTCACTGAATGCGATTCCAAATGTCAACAGCGATACTAATTGTAGTTCGGTAATCGATGCAAAATCGGACAAATCATCAGCATATTCGTAGTAAACCAATGGAATGAAAGACATACCAATATGAAAGGCTCTCCTGAAGAGATGACCATACATTCCGCCAACCGAGTGGTCAACTGGATCTGTTAACTCAACTTGATCGCTCACTAAGTTCCCTCAGAGCGTCTTCGAGTCCTAACCCCTCTTCAGACATGCGGTTCAAAACCGACTCAAAGTTGGGATTTGAGGTGAGGATGCTTTCGTGCGCCATCAATAGTTGCTGTCTGCTTCTTGCGCGCTTGGATGAATTCCTCACTTCTAGAGTAGTCACTTGGATAACAAGTTCATCTAATCCATCACCGGTAATTGTACTTGTCTTGATAATTTGAGGCATGTCGTTTGTTAATCCCAATGACACAGTGAGGTCATTTACTACCTTGTCAGCACCGTCTAGGTCTGATTTGTTTACCACAATCAAATCTGCGAGTTCCAACAATCCCGCTTTTTCTGCTTGGATACCATCTCCTCTTGCTGGCCCTTCAACCACAACAATCCTGTTTGCAACGGCAGCACAGCGCATCTCTGATTGTCCAGCTCCAACAGTCTCAATGAATACAAAATCGAAATCATTTGCAAGCAAGTGGTGTGCTAGGCTGCGAACTATAGAAGGTATTGAGCCGCTCGATGAGCGTGTTGCTATGCTACGCACATAGATAGAATCCGACTTGCTCTTATCGTCAAGAACAGTCAATCTAATTCTGTCTCCAAGCAACGCTCCTCCACTAAGAGGAGATGTGGGGTCGACTGCTAGAACTGCGACTTTATTTTCTGGAGCAAGCCTGTGAAGGATGGCATCAACGATACACGATTTCCCCACACCCGGTGGACCGGTAATCGCAATTACGTCCCCATCAACTTGGTCAACTTCCATCTCGCCGTTTTCGATTGCAGACAATTGTCTGGCAAGTAAACGGCGGTCCAATCACTCACCCCATCGCCATGTGGTATCTGAGCCGACACCGCAATCTAATCCAGATGCGTGCTCTACAAACTCAAGAATTTCTGTTGATGGAGTTCCAGGGCCAAAAATTGCCTTGACACCGGCTTCGTACAATGGTGGTCTGTCTGATTCTGGAATTATTCCACCGCCAAAGACAATCACGTCATTCAGACCAGACTCTCTCAGTAAATTGCAAATCTTAGGGAACAGGTGACTGTGAGCACCTGACAATGAGGAAAGGCCAACAAACCTAGCATCTTCATCCATCACTGTGCGGACGATTTGCTCAGGAGTTCTTCGCAGCCCAGTGTAAATCACTTCATGGCCACCATCTCTGAGAGCCCTTGCGACAACTTTTGCGCCACGGTCGTGACCATCAAGGCCGGGCTTTGCAATCACAATGCGCTGTCTGCCTCCCATGTTTGGGTGTGTGAGGGGGCGTCTATGAAGTGCTTGCGGTGTAGAAATGCTCACAAAACCCATAAAGACGGTCTAACCTTTTCTCGGTTTGGCGAAAGGCATGATGGGTACCGAAGAGAGACTTAGGGACCTGCGAGCGAGAAAGGCTCGTGTAGAAGCTGGGGGCGGTCAAGCGAGGGTTGATGCTCAGCACAATCGTGGCAAAATGACTGCGCGTGAGCGTCTAGAAATGTTGCTAGACGAAGGCTCATTCCAAGAAATCGATGCGCTTGTTGAACACAGATGCAGGGATTTCGACATGGACAAGAACGTAATTCCTGGAGATGGAGTAGTCACAGGCCATGGAACAGTAAATGGCAGAGAAATTTTCGCTTTCGCTCAGGATTTCACTGTATACGGCGGTAGCCTCGGAGAAATGCACGGTCTCAAAATTTGCAAAGTTTTGGACATGGCACTGAAGACTGGCCGCCCAGTAATCGGATTGAACGACAGTGGAGGCGCACGTATTCAGGAAGGTGTGGCAAGCCTTGGTTCATACGCTGAAATTTTCTTTAGAAATGTAAGAGCCAGTGGAGTAGTTCCACAAATCAGTGTCATTATGGGCCCATGTGCAGGTGGTGCTGTATACTCTCCTGCGATTACCGATTTCGTCATCATGGTTGACAAAACTGCTCACATGTTCATCACTGGTCCTGAAGTTATCAAGACAGTTACAAATGAAGAGGTATCATTCGAAGATCTAGGAGGTGCAAATACGCACGGTAGCAAATCTGGAGTATCTCACTTCACAGCAGAAGACGACCAAGGTGCAATTGACCTCGCTCGAGAACTCGTCGATTTACTCCCTGCAAATAACATGGAAAAACCACCGCAGAAGAAAACTAGTGACTCTCCAACCAGAGTTTGTGAAAACTTGGATTCAATCGTCCCCGAAGACCCGACAAAACCTTACGACGTCAAGGACGTTATCACGGAAATTCTCGATGATGGTGGTTTCCTAGAGGTCCAAGAGAACTGGGCTGGAAACATAGTGGTCGGATTTGGACATCTAAACGGTTCAACTGTTGGTGTTGTAGCTAATCAACCAAAGATCCTAGCAGGTTGCTTAGACATCGACGCAAGCGACAAAGCAGCTAGATTCGTAAGATTTTGTGACGCATTCAATATTCCACTGATCACATTAGAAGACGTGCCAGGATTCTTGCCCGGAACCAACCAAGAATGGGGTGGAATAATTCGCCACGGTGCAAAACTTCTGTACGCATATGCTGAGGCAACCGTGCCAAAATTGACTGTAATTTTACGCAAAGCATACGGTGGAGCATACGATGTAATGTCATCAAAGCACATCAGAGGAGACTACAATGTTGCTTGGCCTAGTGCAGAACTTGCAGTAATGGGCGCAGAGGGTGCTGTCCAAATTATTCACAGGCGTAGATTGCTAAATGCAAGAGACCCTGAAGGTGAGAGAACAAGACTCATCGAAGACTTTGAAGAGAAGTTTGCAAATCCATACAAGGCTGCAGCGTTAGGATATCTAGACGATGTAATCGAGCCTAACCAAACTCGTGAAAGATTATGCAAGGCGCTAGGAATGCTACTTGACAAAGAGGAACTAAGACCTGCAAGAAAGCACGGCAACATCCCGTTGTGAGTGATTAATATGGCAAATTACGAAACTCTCAGAATGGCCGCAATCGCTGCAGTATTGGCAGCGAGTTCGACCAGCGATGACCCCGCCCAATCTGGCAGAGACCTTGGCGAAGCATGGGCGCAAGACCACAGGAGAATGAACATGGGCATGTCTTCGCTGATGCATCAAAGGTACTCCCGCTCCCCCTGGAGGTGAAAATTATGGGCGATACTAGGAAAGTAATTGTCAATGGAGAAGAGTTCGAAGTCGAATTAGAACAAGATGGAGAAAATTGGACTGCAACCGTAGCAGGTGAAACCTTCGAAATCAGGGTTCCAGATGCAGGACCTGCGCCAAAACAGCGTAGAGCATCTGGTGGAAAGTCTAAGAAATCAGGAAAGGTTAGTGCAAATATCCCAGGCAAGGTCGTCACTGTGGAAGTTTCACTAGGCGATGTTGTTGAAGAGGGACAGGTTGTAATGATCCTTGAGGCGATGAAAATGCAGAACGAAATTCAAGCACCTGTTGCGGGGACAATCACTGAAATTCACTGCGAAGAAGGGCAATCAATCGAAGCAAATGTTCCATTGCTGGTAATTACGCCTCCAGAAACAGAGGACGAGTAATGAAAAATTACAATCATTAAAAAGTAACAAGTTCGGAGATGACACATATGACAGAGAAACCAGTTTGTGATTATCCAGGATGCGGAGAGGTTGGTGAAATTATCTCACGCTTATCTCCAGAAGGTTACCTAGTAGCAACCGGAAAGAAGGCTTATTCGTTTAGAGAAGCCTACCGTCGATTCCATTATTGCGGCAACCACCATGATGAACTCATGAGTGGTGTTTGGTCTAGAGTCAGGAAACCTGATGACAAGAAAGACGGACACGTTGCCCCGACTGCGATTTAATCATTGGGATTTAATTCTAGACCAACAGCACGGGTTTTGTCATGAAGAAACTCAAATTACACCTTGAGCCATCATTGCTTCAGCAACTTTGAGGAAACCTGCAACGTTTGCTCCGAAGACGTAGTCACCTTCACGGCCGTACTTCTTTGCAGTTGAGTAAGCTTGCTCGTGGATTGAAACCATGATGTCGTCAAGTCTCTTGTCT
>JBMYVD010000002.1:0-78926 GCA_049606035.1 Candidatus Poseidoniaceae archaeon
AAAACGTGTCACTACTGCCCGAAACCAACGCGGATGGGACAAACGTGAACTAGCAAGAAGAATGGCTGAAAAAATAAACATAATCAATAACGTTGAATCTGGAAAGAGGCCAACTGACGCAGTGATTAGAAAACTCGAAAGAACTCTAGACATTGCTCTGATGGTAGATGCTTCTCCTGATGAAAATCGACATGTGAACTCAGGACAAGCAAGAGGGTTAACACTGGGAGATTTCTTGTTAGGTGACAAGTGATGGATTTCAGGAAAGATATTCCAATTCATGCTATATGGCTTGCACAAGACGATCCTAAGAAAAATACTGCAGTAAAATTATCCAAAAGAGGAACATTACGTCTTCACGAGAAATTTACAAAACTACCGCGCAAAGGAATCATTCTTGAGCCATTGTGTGGAAAAGTACTCGGTCCTGAAGACCATTCTATACTCCTTGAAGAGGGTGGTTCACTTGTTGGCTTGGATTGCTCTTGGGCACAAATTGAGGACTCTGTTCAACAAGTTATGAAACGAACACGCCTCAAGGCAAGAATGTTGCCACTACTGCTTGCAGCCAATCCTGTTAACTGGGGTAAACCTAGCAAATTAACAACAGCGGAAGCACTAGCAGCGTCATTATACTTAATCGGTAATGAAAAACAGGCAAGGGATTTACTTTCTGCGTTTAATTGGGGTGAGCAATTTTTTGTATTGAATAAAGAGCCTCTCGACGCATATAAAGACGCAAAGTCATCTAAGGAATTAGTTGAATTACAGTTTGAATTTTTTAATATCGAAAGACCTGAATAGAAAATTTTCGAATCTTTGAAGTGAGCACTATGGCTAAGCGACCCATTCACCGATTAATCGATGGTAGCACTAAGCCTGAATATGATGAATTAGCTGATGAATCAATAATATCAATTATCAATGGCCATGACGTAGTGGTTAGACTCTTGGCAACACCTCTGAACTTGGAAGATTTAGCTGTCGGACACATTGTGTGCGAGGGGCGAGGAAATGTCGACACAGTTATCGTAAATGGGACTGAAATTACAGTAGTTGGCGATGTTATTCCACGTCCAACAAATGATTTGCTAACCGCTGCTTGTGGTGCTTGTACCGCTGGGGAAATTCAAAGTCCAGACAAAACGGTATCAAGAACGCAATTTCTTAATGCTGATTTCAAGCAAATGGTCTCTAATATGAATCAGAACCAACCTATTTTTGATTCTACTGGAGGAGTACATGCTGCAGCAATATTCAACCAAAGGGGTGAATGCATTTTAACAAGGGAGGATATTGGTAGGCACAATGCATTCGACAAAGCTGTTGGGGCTTCAATTCGCATGAACACTGAGCCAAAAATTATCGGTTTATCAGGAAGAGTGGGGTGGGAATTGGTTGCTAAAGCAGTACGCTCAAACATAGAGATAATATTTGCAATCGGTGCAATTAGTTCAGCCGCCGAAGCACTTGCTAGGAATGCAGGGATAACATTGGTTGGATTTGCATCGAGAGAAAATCCTGTCGTAGTTGGTCCGTTAAGCCGCATAATTGACAAGCAGAACGCTACTCGACCGGATTAATGTCGGTCCGAAAGGGAGTTTCCGCGATTACCCCTATGGACACTAATTCTTTGAAAATCAAGAAAGTTAAATCCGTTGCAGCAGGAATACCTGCTGCCACTTCTTCACTTGTTCATGGCTTGAAGAAAATGGGTGCAATAAAAACTGTCAAGACTCTAACAACGGTAAATCAACCCGATGGATTTGATTGTCCAGGTTGTGCTTGGCCTGATCCAAAACATTCCTCTGCATTTGAGTTCTGTGAAAATGGGGCCAAAGCAGTTGCTGATGAAGCGATGAAAGGTGGTGTAAATCCGGAATTCTTCGCAAAATATACTGTTCAAGAACTATCTCAAAAGAGCGATTTTTGGCTAAACAATCAAGGCAGAATTACACATCCAATGGTGTTGAAAAAAGGTAGTGACAAATACACTCCAATCGATTGGCAGGAGGCTATTGAATTAGTCTCCGATAACATACATGAAAGCAACGATGCTAACAAATCAGTTTTCTACACATCAGGTAGGACATCCAACGAAGCAGCATTTCTTTACCAGCTGTTCGCAAGGACACTGGGAACTAACAATATGCCAGATTGTTCAAATATGTGTCATGAATCTAGTGGGCGAGGTTTAGGCGAATCTATCGGTATTGGGAAAGGAACAGTTACCCTAGAGGATTTTGATAGTGCAGAAGTGATTCTTGTAATCGGACAAAACCCTGGAACAAATCATCCGCGTATGCTAACAGCACTTAGGGATGCGAAAAGGAATGGTGCAAAGGTGATTCATGTCAATCCTCTACCTGAGACTGGATTAGTTCGATTTAAGCATCCTCAAGACTACATGAAATTATCATTTGGCAGCGAGCCTCTAGCTGACATTCATCTTCAAGTCAAACTCGGTGGAGATGCAGCATTGATGCACGGTCTAATGAAAATCCAATTAAAAAATGATTCGCTAGACCACGATTTTATCAAGAATTTAACCACTGGTTTTGAGGAAGTTGTAAACAGGGTTGAAAAAACAAGTTGGGAGAGAATCGTTGAAGATTCTGGACTTAATCAAGTCGATATTGAAAGGGCTGGGCAGATGCTTTCTGACTCCAAGGCAACTATTGCGTGCTGGGCAATGGGTTTAACGCAACATAGAAACGGAGTTGCCGTAATACAAGAGGTGACAAATCTACTTCTCATGGGTGGGCACATTGGAAAGAAAGGTGCTGGACTTTGCCCGGTTAGAGGTCATTCCAATGTACAAGGAGATAGAACAGTAGGGATTTGGGAGCGTCCATCAGAAAAATTCCTCAAGAAACTAGACGAGGCATGTGGAATTGTGAGTCCTAGAGAACATGGATTCGACGTAGTTGAGGCTATTGGCAAGATGAGAGAAGGAGAAGTAGACCTATTCTTCTGCATGGGTGGTAACTTTCTATCTGCAACGCCCGACACACTAGCTACAGCAGAAGGCCTCAATCGCGTTAAATTAACTGTACAGGTTTCTACAAAACTGAACCGTTCTCATTTGGTTACAGGAGAAACTGCATTAATTCTACCATGCCTTGGTAGAACAGAATTAGATGTACAGGCAAGTGGAAAACAGTTCGTCACAGTTGAGAATTCAATGGGAATAGTCCACACTTCAAAGGGTGGCCTAAAACCAGTTAGCAGTAATCTTAGGAGTGAACCATGGATTGTAGCATCACTCGCAACTGCTACATTGGATGATGATAGAGATTGGATGGAATTGGTAAACAATTACGATAACATCAGGACTTTGATGAGTAAATCACTTTACGGTTTTGGAAACTACAATGAGCGCGTACGTAATCCTGAGGGTTTTGCATTGCCAAATCCTCCACGGGATTCGAGAACATTCTCAACGCCGGATAAGAAAGCGCATT
Source organism: Candidatus Poseidoniaceae archaeon (assembly GCA_049606035.1). Lineage (GTDB taxonomy): Archaea > Thermoplasmatota > Poseidoniia > Poseidoniales > Poseidoniaceae > MGIIa-K1. The sequence goes on from JBMYVD010000002.1 coordinate 3,465, forward strand.
TCATAGCACACGATTTGCCTGACGTTTCCATTCCAAGTGGGAAATATGTAATGATGACAATTAGGTCTCATGACCAGTACAACACTACAATTTATGACTTACATGATAGATATCGTGGAGTCCATGGAAATAGGCGTGTAATTTTGATGAATGCAAATGACATGGTAAAGAGGGGATGGAAAACTAGGCGTATAGTTGACATTGTGTCTCATTTTAATGATGAAGAAAGGAGGAGTGATGGCTGGCAAGTAATCGCTTATGACATCCCAGAAGGCAACATAGCCACATACTTCCCAGAAGCAAACGTGTTAGTGCCTCTCAATTCAACTGCTGAAAAATCCAACACTCCAACTTCAAAATGGATTATTTGCAGTCTTCTCGAGCCAGGGCAAGGATTATTCGAGGAGGAATGAGCCTTGACTAAAGGATACTTTGAGTTCTTCTCTAGCAATGCTAAGTATCGCAGATTATGGGCAGCATCTGTAATTTCTTTACTGGGTGAATGGTTCAATACGATAGCATTGTTTCTACTAATTCTGGAGTATTCTGGTTCTGAATTTTTGCTCGGCATTCTTTTCTCTGTCCGTATGATATTGTTCGGGATATCACAACCAATAAACGGCTTACTCGCAGACCGATTAAATCGAAAGTCACTGATGTTTTGGTCTAATATTGCGCAAATATTCCTAGCGCTAACATTCCTCATGGTAGATGGCCCTGAAGACATGTGGTGGCTTATCATCGTATCTGGAATTATGATGCTTTTCCACGGGATATATGTCACTGCTGAGAGAGCGGCGGTACCAAACATCGTTGACGAAGATGATCTTATCACTGCTAACGCGATAGGTAGCGCCTCATGGTCAACTGCTCTTTGTACAGGAGCCATGCTTGGTGGTATTGTTGTCAGTCAATGGGGAACAGACGCTGCCTTTGTAATCGATTCGCTTACTTTCTTGCTATCTGCGATTATTTTGATCCCGCTAACTATTGAACAGACAGTTGATGAAAGTATGAAAGGTCCAATTTTTAGTACTGCAGTCAAGAACATAAAAATTGGTTGGAGTCGCATATATTCGGACAAAAAACTGTTGAGGATCATATTCGCAAAAACATCTTGGAATCTCGCAGGTGCAGGATTAGCAGGAGTGTTTCTTGTTCTTGCAGGCTCAGATATTTCGGGTTATGGCGCTGCGTTTGGATTTGGCCTATTCTTCTTCGCCAGAGGTATTGGAACTGGCATAGGTCCATTGATTGCTCGTTCCGTTTTCAAGGACAGGTCTAAATGGCCGAATATGGTTGGTATATTGGTATCTCTAAGTGGAATATTCTACTTCTTCGTCGGACTAACGATTGACTATTACCTCCCTCTAACTGTATTTTTGATTATTTGCGCACACTCTGCAAGTGGCGGAAATTGGGTCCTTTCAACTGTACTAACCCAAACCTGGGTTGAAGATGAGGTCCGCGGCAGGGTATTTTCCATGGATATGTTATTGCTTGGGCTTTCTGCAGGGTTTTCTACAACAACAGCCGGCTATTTGGTTGAATATCACGATTTAACTCTTCGCAATGGGTTCATATCATTTTCAATACTAATGGTATTGTGTGGAATTATTTTCACACTATGGCGGCCCGACTCTCAAGGGCAGATTTCATGAGTGCAGACAGGTGGGGTCCAATACAGTCTTTCGGATGGGTCGAAAGTGTCCAGTTGCAATGTACTGCCTGCTCCTTCCTGAATTGTTACAATCGATGATGTAGATGCAGGAAGGTAGTCTTCTCCGGTTGATAGGAGTGTAAGTCTGATTGTATTTCCAGCTGGAATTTCTGCATCGAGAGCAATGAATTCCATTTTCGCAGTTATGGTTCCGACAACTGGAGCCCATGTGGATGATAATTCCTCTCCGCCTTCATGATATCGCAAATCCATTATTGCATGACCAATGTGTATACATTCACTACCGTTACAATCCTCGAGTAGTGCGTAAAGTTGTCCACCGACAGTTGTTGTTGATACTTCAACGTGTAGTCTTGGAAGACCTTGCAAGTACATATCTGACTCTAATGGTGCGCTTTCGTAAACTGGCCCTGTTGAGGCATCTGGTAGGACGTTTTGTCCACCAGATATTCGTTGAAGGTCTTCTCCAAGTGTCATTACAATCTCTGTTGTGTCGGTTGCAGGGTACCTGTCCTCAATCCGCCATGAACCTTGATTGGATTGAATTTCCACATGCAATCCTGGTTGTCTTCCTTCACCTTTCAGATACCAATCAAACCACTCAAGTAAGTCTTGCATCCAGTCAAATCTAATCATGGAAGGGAATGCTTCTCCACCTCTCCCTCCCATATCAGATCTCTCCAACAACTGAATTGGCCTGTCTGGATAATCGTGGTCCCATTGTCCAAACAATCCTTTAGCTTCAATTCCATTATCGTATAATTTGTTTATCGTTGGAATAGCCATGTGCGGGTCTACGTTCCAATCATGCATACCCTGAATCAAATAAACTGAGCCGCCGTAATTTTCCAAGACTCTGTCCAAAAAGTATCTCTCGGCCCAATAATCACCAGCCACTTCAGAACCAAACATCCAAGCTGACACTCCAGTGCCCGGTCCAATGATGTAGTCTGGGCAAAGGTTACCATAATCTTCCTCATCACCATCGAAGCCGTATGAGCCGTATACACCGTTGTGCATTATTGGGGCTCTTGCCTCAGCAGAACCATTCTTCCACATTAACTCCTTTACCCCAATTAAACCAGATATGGGAACGATTGTCTTCAGATGCTCATTACCGAACATCGCAGCCTGCCATGGGGTTGAACCATCGTAAGATTTTCCAATCATTGCAACGTTGCCATTAGACCAATTTTGGCTACCCAACCATGACACAGCTGCATCATTGCCTAATTGCTCTGCAGTGCCCATCAAATCCATACAATGGTTAGACCTGCCTGTCCCAGTGACAGAAACTTGTGCAAAAGCATAGCCATGAGGTAATATCTGGTCAATAATCATCTCTCCTAACCAACTACCCGGAACCTCAATAGTCGGAGTTTGAACACTTGGTTCTTGGAAATACGGCCCAAATTCCGCAATCACTGGAACCTGCACTCCTTCAGGCACATTTGGTCGCCAATATGCCAATGAAATCAAACCATTAGGAGCAGCTCCTCCTTCTTCTAAGGGTAGTTCATATTCGACGAATACATGCGTGGAGTCCCACTCATTCTCGGTTTCTAGCAATTCATAAGGACCAAATTCCATAACGAAACCATTGTCTTGGTCTGTTATGTAATTCAGGTTGCCTCTTTCCCAAACCGGTACGCGCACCCCATAATCCTCACTAGATTCAGAGGAAATATTATCAGCGATTTCACCAATTGAAATTCCTAGCATCAAGAAAACAATGGCGACAGCAACCGTCGTACCGGCAAGACCGTTGAGGATGTTGGTTTCCCTTTTGACATCAGCCAATTCTGCATGGTAAATCTCCTCCTCCATAGAGGTGCGTCTCAGTTGTTACTCATAGCCATGACGATTACAATATTCAATAAACGAAGTCGGAGTCGCATGAAATATGTTAGACGGCGTCGATGCTATGAGAGCATTCGTCGGAGAAGGCATACCAGCCTCGCTCCCTAAACATCCAGGTGTATCTGATGAAGTAGACCATGCGCCAAAGCGGAGACAGATTCTAACAAAAAAGGAAAAGAGGCTTGCTCTCAAAAACGCGCTTAGATATTTCCCAGAAAACCAACACTCATCGCTGGCTTCGGAATTTGCAAAAGAATTGGATGACTACGGAAGAATATGGATGATGAGATACAGGCCGACACAGTATGAAATCAAATCATATCCCTTGGATTCTTATCCTGCCAAATCCAAACAAGCGGCGTCTATCATGCTGATGATTCATAACAATCTAGACAATAGAATAGCACAATTCCCGCACGAATTAATCACCTACGGCGGTAACGGCGCTGTATTCCAGAATTGGGCCCAATATCGCCTTGTCATGAAGTACCTTTGTGAAATGGAAGATGACCAAACCTTGGTAATGTATTCTGGACATCCGTTAGGTCTGTTTCCGTCCTCTGAGGATTCTCCTCGTGTCGTAATCACAAACGGAATGGTAATTCCAAATTATTCATCTCAAGACGATTACGATAGAATGAACGCGCTTGGAGTCAGCCAATATGGTCAGATGACTGCTGGCTCTTACATGTACATAGGGCCACAAGGAATAGTTCATGGAACTACAATCACTGTACTCAATGCTGCAAGAATGTTCTGTGGTGCTGGAGATTCACTTTCAGGAATAACATTCGTTACATCCGGGCTAGGTGGGATGAGCGGAGCACAGGCCAAAGCTGGTGTAATTGCAGGTGCATCTTGCATAGTTAGCGAAATTAATCCTCACGCAGCGAACAAGCGGCATGAGCAAGGCTGGTTGTCTGAAATCGCAGACTCCACGGATGATGCAATAGATAGAATGTTGGCAGCCAAATCAGAAGGTAGAGCCACATCGATTGGTCATATTGGAAACATAGTTGAGTTGCTAGAAAGAATGGTCGAAAGAGACGTTAAAATCGATTTGTTATCAGACCAAACTAGCCTTCACAACCCTTGGCAGGGAGGATATTATCCTGTAACCCTAAGTTTTGAAGAAGGCAAAGAAATGATGTCCTCAAACCCTGAAAAATTCCGTCACGAGGTACAAGAAACATTGCGCAGGCATGCATCTGCAGTAAATTCTCTCGTAGAAAAAGGAGCATATTTCTGGGATTATGGTAACGCATTTTTGCTAGAAGCATCGCGTGCAGGTGCAGATGTCATGAATGAAGATGGTAGTGGTTTCCGATATCCTAGTTACGTAGAGGATATTATGGGTCCAATGTGTTTTGATTATGGGTTTGGACCATTCAGATGGGTTTGTACATCGTGTGACCCGGAAGACTTAGCAAAATCCGACAGAATTGCTCAAGAGGTACTTTTCAACATGGTGAAAGACGCTCCTAAAGAGATCAGTCAACAAATGTTGGACAACATCCGCTGGATTGACGAGGCGGGTAAGAACAAGATGGTCGTTGGTAGTCAAGCAAGAATTCTTTATGCCGACACTGAAGGTAGAAAAATGATTGCAAAAGCATTCAACGATGCAATCAAAAGCGGAGAAATTTCCGCTCCAATTGTACTTGGCAGGGACCATCACGACGTTGCTGGAACAGATTCTCCATTCAGAGAAACTGCAAATATCTCTGATGGTTCAATGTTCACAGCAGATATGGCTGTTCACAACTTCGTCGGTGATAGCTTCAGAGGTGCAACATGGATTAGCCTGCATAATGGTGGAGGAGTTGGTTGGGGTGAAGTTATTAATGGCGGATTTGGATTACTAATAGATGGCAGCCAAGATAGTGAAAGAAAACTACTTTCAATGTTAGATTGGGATGTCAATAATGGTATCTCAAGGAGAGCTTGGGCTCGTAATGACGGGGCTATCTTCGCGATAAAGAGAGCCATGGAAGATAATCCAAAATTAAAGGTAACACTACCTTCCATTGCTGATGACACACTAATAGACTCCGTCTATAGTGGGGATGAATAATGGCAACCATCAGGTTAGACGGAAGTACTCTATCAACCGCTGAAATTAGCCTCGTATCTAGAGGTGATAAAGTAGAAGTTGCAAGCGATGCATGGAACAAAGTTGATGCTGCTAGGGCTGTTGTAGAACGGATATTGGCAAGCGGAGAAACTGTTTATGGGATAAACACTGGATTTGGAGCACTGGTAAGTGAGATAATACCTTCAAAGGACCTTGCCGCACTACAAGTAAATCTAATTCGGTCGCATGCATGTGGAATTGGAGAAAGCATGAGCATAGAGGATACTCGTGCAATGATGTGTGTAAGGGCTAATTCGCTAATTAAAGGTCATTCAGGTGTAAGAAGAGTGATCATAGAACAGATTGTGACTTTCCTAAATGAAGGTATAATTCCTGTCGTCCCCCGAGTCGGCTCGCTGGGTGCATCCGGGGATTTAGCTCCGCTATCACACATGGCGCTCGCTTTGTTAGGAGAGGGAGAAGTATGGGGACCAGGTGGTCCTATGAGTACATCGATAATGTTGAAACAAAAGGGCTTAATCGGCATAGATTTGTCTGCAAAAGAGGGTTTGTCACTAATCAATGGCACTAGTCAAATGTGTTCATTTATGGTTAATGCAGATATCATGTTAGAAAACCTACTAACGATTGCAGACCTCATAGCATGTGTTTCGATGGAAGCCAGAGAATGTTCAATCAAACCAATGGATGAGAGAGTGCACTCCGCTAGACCACATGCTGGTCAAACCTTAGTTGCTAAGCGTATTACTGACATAATGATGGATTCAAAAATTTTAGAATCTCATGCAAATTGTGACAAGGTGCAAGATCCATATTCATTCAGATGTATTCCTCAGGTTCATGGTGCGGTATTAGAGGCATACGGTAAACTATCATCAACTATCGGAATCGAAATCAATAGCGCAACCGATAATCCACTTATTTTTCCTAACCCTTCGAATCCTGGTCAAAATGAAGTCATAAGCCAGGGGAATTTTCACGGTGAAATCTTAGCTCTATGCGCAGATAATATGTCCCATGCAATTTTTGAATTGGCTAGTATTTCAGAAAGAAGAATCGACCAAATGGTAGACCCTTCTCGAAGTGATTTGCCAGCGTTTTTGGCAAAAAATTCCGGCCTTGAATCCGGAATGATGATTGTGCATTATGTTGCAGCGGCGGCCCTTGCTGAGATGCATGGGCGAGCGATGCCGAGGTCTGCTTTTTCAACACCTACTTCTGGTGGACAAGAGGACCATGTTTCTATGGGTGCCACAGCTTGCTGGAATTTGGTTGAATCTTGTAACCATTTGTCTCAGGTATTAGCATGTGAACTTCTTATCGCTTGTGAAGCGCTTGAGTATCGCGTTGCAGAACCAGCAAATCACGTAAAAGGACTTTACAGGCTTGTAAGGAAGATTAGTGAACCTCTAACAGGAGATAGATCGACCTCCAAAGAAATCGAAGAGATTGCAGCAAACCTCAGAGAGGGAGGGTGGCTATCACGAATTGAAGCAGAGCATGGTATTTTACCTAGATTAATTCGTTAATTCGGGCCTCTACTTCATCAAAACCAGTGAGTTGGCGGACTCTAAATCTCAACTTTGTTACATCTGATTTGAAACCCTTCTCGAGCAATAAGTCGAGTCGATTATCAAGTTCCACTGCAGTCCTCACCTTCTCTTCTACAGATTTGTATATTTCATAGCCTTTGTCATCCGATTCCATGAATAAAGCTGGCTCTGCTTCAGACACATCTAGCCCCATTCTTCTCCATTGCAAAATACGTCGCCTGGCAATTTCTTTCGAATACCCTTCACGGGGGATTCGGATTAAGAATGCCAGTTTAGAACTACCATCTTCTGAAAGTGGCATCTCGCTTAATTCAGGTTCAGTAGGTTCAGTCTCAGTATCATCAGCCACAATGTCTGACATGTTGTCTCTCTTTGGTATTGCCCACGCAACAGATTCGCGATTCCATTTCGCAGATTCAATGTCGGAAAATATTCCTGGAGTTACAACAAATATCACACTCCATGCCTTTCTGTGTAGTGAGTCCTTTACTCTCATAACAAAATTCAGTACATTCGAAAAGCCGTGTAAAGATACTAACCATTCTATGCCTTCAATGAATGCAATGCCATTATGATTTTCTACACGCTTGACCAATATATCTTCTAATTGGTCTAGCGATGGCTGGATTGAACCCGCTACATCTTGTGTAGTAATCCAGTAAGACTCAACTTTGTCTAAATCTATATGTTCCAATAACCGTCTTTGAGGTAACCGCGATATTAGCAAATAATGCCTGTCATTATCCCTTGAAATCTTGTCAATATATCCTAAATATTCTGATTCTGATTCTAGGTTATATGTGTAAGTTTTACCAATTTCGAAATCGCTATCCGTCATCGACATTACTCCCCGCAACAACCTGTCTTAAGAGCATCAAGTCCATGAATGATTATATCGTTTGAGGAATTCGCAAACATCGGTGGCAACTATGTCGGATGAAGATATACCGATGGCACAATGTGGTGCATGTGATTCCATTATACCCCTAGACAGTGAATCATGTCCAGAGTGTAATGTTAGATTTGGAGGCATGTCCGAACAAGAATTAGGTGAATGTGGTGCCTGTCAAGCAATCATCCCTGCAGACAGCACATCGTGTTCAAACTGTGGCGCAGTGTTCGTCGAACAAGAACCAGTCGTTGAAGAAGATGTTGTTGTACCAGCCCAAATTCCCGAAAGCATTGAAGAAACTCCTGAGGCTGATGAAATTCAAGAAAACTTTGCAACAGTAGTTGATGTAGAAGAGCCTGTAGACTCGGAAGTTGCTAATGATATAGAAGAAATCCTAGAAACTCCTGCCGTTCAAATGGATGATTCGCGAGATGATGTAGGTGCGTCTGAAGAAAACCAAGTAGAGACGGAATCTACCGAGTATGATGAATCTGTTGAACAACAAGAGAGCACTGAGGAGTACACTGAAGATGTTCAGGTTATGATAGATGAACAACCGTCTATCGAAAGTGAAGATGCCGAGGGCTCTTCCGATGACGAATCCGTATCAGAAGATGTAACAGATTCCGATGAAGATATTCCTGAAACCATGATGGATGATTTAGTAGATGACCTCGAGCATGATGAATCCGTGGATGACGTCGAAGAACAGATTGTGGAAGAAGAGAAAGAACCCGAAAGTGCGTTAGAACAGTCTGAAATCGTCATGGCATTCGAAAACCTTGCACTGGCAATCGCTGCTAAGGGAATGACCGCGGCTGAAGCATTTGGTGAGATGGATACAAGTGATGACCACTTAATCGATGCACCAGAATTACAGAAAGGAATCGAGAAAATTGCAGGTGAAAAATTAGTTCCTAAGCATGTTACTGCGATTCTAAATTACCTTGATACCGACGGCGATAGAAGAGTAGATCCAAATGAATTAGTGAAAGCTTTGGAAGACCTTCGGATTGGAATTCAACCAGGCAAATTACCGAAAGTCAAATCCTTCCCATCGCCCCTACAAAAATTCCTAATGGGCAAGAAAGCTAACGACATCGTTTATCCAATAGCATACTTCCTCATGGTTACGTTCATTGGGCTTTGGGTAGTAAATGGAATGGGATTGTTGGTCGACGGCACCGGTGGTACCGTCCTCTACGAAGGCGGTACAGACCAATGGGGTGGCGAGATAACACAGGCTAACTGGAACCTTTGTCAATCTGATGCCCTTGATGAAATGATTGACCCTTGTCAAGGTACGGTGTCTATTGGAGAAACTTATCCGTGTGACCCAGCACTAGACCCAAATAAATGTCAAAACTCTCTAACACCATTCAGTGGCACTGATGGTGCGTCAAGTATGCCTGCTGGATTCTATGGAGACGGCGTCTTCATGATTATTCTCGGCGTAATTGGCCTCTCAGCAACTGCATACCTTCACTTGATGTATGCACCATCACTGCGCGAGCGAGCAAAGAAAGGAAGCAAGAATAAAGAAGAGGAAGAAGATGACGATGAAGACGATTCCTCTGCTAGTGATTCTATTGAAGATGAATCGGAAGAAGACGAAGATTACGAAGAAGAAGGAAGTGCTCTTGATGCTCCTGTTGACCTTGAAATTGCCGACGAATCTGACGATGAAGATGATGAAGAAGAATATGATGACGACGACATAGATGTTGGCGATTGGATTGGACTAGAAGTTGATGGCGAGGAATTCTTCGGCGAAATTATAGAATTCGATGATGATGAAGGAACTGTTACAATCGAAACCGAAGACGGAGAAGAAATAACTGGTGACCAAGAAGACATGTTCCTTGATGACGAGTGATTTCATGGCTGACAGGCTAGACGTTTTGGTCGGTAAAGAAAGCTGCCCAGTATGTGGAACCATATCCCAAAAAGGCACTGCAAGGTGTCCTGAGTGCGGTACGTTTCATTCAGGTATACACTTAGAAGAAAGGGAGGCTCCGTCACCGGAAGAAAGAATTTCGAGCAGGGAAGTAGACCCTTCTGATTATTCTATGAATCCAGAGATCGCCATTGCCAGCGAAGAATTTGAGGGAGATGATGCTAACATCAAAAATTGGGGTGGGGGTTCAACAGACTTCTCTTTCATTGATGATGAAGACAACTTACCAGTTGAAACAGAAAATTTACTTATTCCGGAATCGGAAGAAATCGAAAGTGACTGATTGCTAGATTAAAGCCTATCAATTAGTGTTTAATGTTAAATCATTGATTGCATCCAACCTAGTACAGTTTGAAGCTAGGAGTGGGCTCGGCCAGAATTGAACTGGCGATCTTTGCCATGTCAAGGCAACGTCATAACCCCTAGACCACGAGCCCTCGTAGTTGTTCCACAATGATTCGGTATATATCCGAATCGGTATGGAATGTCAAGATACGATTTTCGAAATTTTACCTGTGCATCCAGGTTGCGAACAAAATCCACCACATCTAGTGCGACCGTTACTCATTCGGATCATTTTTCCATCTTTGATTGGACCATAGGTTTTGCATTTCAGACAGAATCCGCTAACACCAGTCATTTGAACCATATGCGCCTAAACTAACATGCTAATGAATACTATGTTCTCTTAACCTTCAAAAATTAGTAAATATCGACTAAAACCCCCCCATTCTTAGGGTGATTTTTGCAAAAGTTGGCATTTTTTTATGCTAAAGCAGGTACTGCAAGCCAGTTCTTGTCAGAGAGACAAAACCCTTGTCGCATAATGTATGTTATGCGACACTCATGCTTTGCCTAAATCGAGGTTTTCAGGATCTAATGAGAAAATACCTACTAATGGTGGCCCGCCGAGGAGTGTTTCAATTCCTCCATCCCTAGAATCTAATTCTTCTGCAACTCTTTTCGCACTTCTGTGCCAAGATTCTTGGTCAACATAAATTGCTTGAAGTAGAAACATTGGTTGTCCATCCATAGACCTCGAAACCCAAGCCCTGACACAACCCTCTGTACGTCGCCTCATTTCTTGTCTAGCTTCCAACATTCTCTCAAGTCTAGCATCAACACCTTTTCTGGCAGAACAAACTACAGTCTCTAACCAAAAACTAACTTTTACTGAATTCATATTAATCCCTTATCAAACTACTTTTAATGATAAATCATATTTCCTTCAAGCATTGTGGCTGCAAATGGCGAATGACCAGGTTGCAAGCACCAAGCTTCCCAATGCGGACTATCAAGAATATTCAGATTTGCAACACCTCCCTCTACAATCTGGCCGTGTTTTAATCCAGAGGGGTGAGGAGTAGTTTCTGCTGAATTTCTAGTACATGCTGCTAGAGTAGTGATTGGCGATATCTCATTCCGTTGTACAAGAACAGAACCGATAAATGGTAAACTAAGTGTTCTACAGTTTGGATTGAAATCTGTTGCAATTGACCATACCCACTCATTTTCTGAGCAATGATTGAATGGTGGATACTCAGCACCCATAGAATATGGAGTGCCTGGGAGGAATCCACAATTAACCCCGGAGCCATTCATTTTCGCTCTAGTTTCATCGCTTGTGTAATGAGCATGGTCTGCAGTTGTGACCTGCAATTCGGCGGCTAAGTCACCACCACCTCCATCAACAAATTCATCAATATGCAATCTAAGATCCAGCCCACCATGCTTGCTGTTTTTCATTATCTCTTCTGTCTGTTCTATTGTGAACCAACCTGGCTCGCAGAAAACATCTGCGCTTCTTGCGATTCCTTGTTCGATTACCGCTGGTAGTTGTTCTGAAATTATCTCTTCATGGTAATCATCTAGTGACATACCCGGTGGTGCTGAATGGGCTCCCAACCAAGTTAAGTCTAAAGATGGCAGGTTTTCTATTGCAGCCAAATTTTCCGCTATTGACAACAATCGCAATTCGGATTCAGTGTCAAGGCCGTAACCAGACTTAGCCTCCATGTGCGTTGTCCCATTTCTTAATGCTTCACGCATTCTCTCTACACCTAAATGGGCTAGGTGTGAATCACTGGACTTTCTGGTTGGCAATACCGTGGCAGCAATGCCACCGCCTTTCTCTGCAATTTCTCTGTAAGTCATCCCCTGTTGCTTCCAACCAACTTCCTTACTTCGATCTCCTGCCCAGAGTAAGTGAGTGTGCGCATCAACCAAACCTGGAACGACAGCCTTGCCTTCCAAATCAGTAATTTCTACATTGGTGTATTCTGACAACATCTCTTCAGATTGAGCGATTTTTACAATCGAAAAATCTGATATTAAAATCGCCAAGCCACCCGGATGAACATACTCTGTATGATCATGGATTTTGCCAACAATAGGACCCTCTCCTGCCATGTGTGCGATTGGCCCGGCGTTAACCAACAGTCTGTCCATTAGTCACCGCAGACTAAAACCGTTAGATAGTATATCCGACAGGCACAGACATGGCAGGAGAGTGGACCTTGGGCATTGAGTCGACCGCCCACACGTTTTCATTTGGCCTAGTAGATGGTGACGGCAAGCCACGCCCATCTGCATCAGACACAATACGTCCTACAGAGGGAGGCATACATCCACGTGAGGCTGCAGACCACCATGTCGAACTATCGACATCACTTTTTTCTAAGATTCTGGCTGAAAATGAAATCACGCCTAAAGACATCGGAGCGATTGCTTATTCGCAAGGCCCTGGGATGGGTGCATGTTTACGAACTGGTGCCGCAGCCGCAAGAACTATCTCAACGCATCTGGATGTTCCATTGATTGGTGTAAATCATTGCGTAGCCCACATCGAAATCGGCAGAGAGCAGTGTGGTTGTGATGATCCAATTCTTCTGTATGTAAGTGGTGGAAATACTCAGGTAATTGCTCGATTGGACGGTAGATATCGTGTGCTAGGCGAAACCTTAGACATCGGAATAGGAAACATGTTGGATAAATTTGCAAGGAACCACGGCATTCCATTCCCAGGTGGCCCCGTAATCGAAAAGAAGGCTTTAGAGTGGCTTGAAAATAATCCTAATCCATCTCTGGAAGGTTTGGAGTTACCTTATGCTGTTCACGGAATGGATTTGGCATTCTCGGGTTTGATGAGTGCTGCAAATAGATTGGTTAGAGAAGGAAAACCATTCGAAGCTGTTTGCTGGAGCCTACAAGAGCATGCCTTTGCAGCTTGCATTGAAGTTGCAGAAAGGGCCCTAGCTCACACCGGCAAAACCGAAGTTTTACTTGGCGGTGGAGTTGCTTGCAACCAGCGCATTAGAGACATGTCAACTATTATGTGTGAAGAAAGAGGAGCGAGCAGCCATTGTCCCCCGAGGATGTATTGTATAGACAATGGTACAATGATTGCTCGACTAGGTTGGTTAGAACTAAACCACGGGCGTACAACCACTCTAGTTCAATCTGGTGTTGACCAAGAGCTAAGGACAGACCAAACCCCAATTTCATGGCCTTGATAATATGCCAAGGGTTATGAGAGGCCGAGAAGCCGCAAGACTATGAACGGGCGAAGGCGCAAGGATGAACCATTCAATCCTTTTGCGCCAAACGCAGGTCAAAAAGCCCGTGATAGAAAGGAAAAGGTGACCAGGCAACCACCAAGGCCTAAGCCTTCAACGCCTCAAAAACCTGTTAACGACCTCGCTGCAAAACAAAAAGCAGCAATGGAGGCTCTAAAGCAGAGACGGGAAATTGAGAGTAAATCTGTTGCCAAATCTGTGAAACCTCAACCTGTTCAGAAAAAACATCAACCTTCACCACAACCCAAACCTGTTCCAAAGACAGAGGTAAAGAAACCAGATGGTAGAGAAGAAAGGTTGGCGGCGCTTAGGGCAAAATCCGCAGCAACTGCACAATTTGCTAAAGAAGCGAAAGACGCGAAGAAACTGGATGTGAAGGTTGAAGCAGAAGTCAAAACAATTACTGCACCAGAACCAGAAATCGAGGTCATCATTGATACCAAAGTTGACGAGCCAAAGAAATCGTCAACTAGCCAAGGTGCTGCTAATGTATTCAAAACTATCAGAACCGAGGTCAAGAAAGCTGATAAAAAACAAAAGCGCAGAAGGTCGAGTGACAAAAAGGGTGGCGGAAGACAACCACAGTCAAAGAAACTCGACCGAAGAAAATACCTCGAGTACAAATATGCTGCTAGGGAATTATTGGATAATGATTCAATCAGTGAAGAACACCGATCAAATATCCTTGGACAAATATGGGCAAAGGGTGAGCGTTCAGGTGTAGATGACGCAGTCGAATTCATCGATCAAAAGGAAGCAGAATTGATTATTCCAGAAGAAGTCGCTGACGAATTTAGAAAGATGGTAAGAAGATATACAACTAAGAGGTAATAATATGTCAAAAATAGAGAATAACAAAGTTGCAATGGTCCACTACACAGGTACACTACCAGAAAATGGAGAGGTTTTCGACTCATCTGAGGGCAGAGATCCACTAACCTTCCTTGTTGGACACAAGAACATGATTCCAGGATTTGAAAGAGAATTAATGGGTGCATCAGTTGGTGACAAAGTTGAGTTTACACTTTCAGCAGATGATGCGTATGGCGAGCATAACCCTGATGCAATCCAAAAGGTTCCAAAAGACATGTTCGGTGATATCACCCCTGAAATCGGTATGACGTTAATGAGTGACATGGGCCCATTTAGAGTTACAGAAATCGGCGATGATGTCGTAACCGTTGATTTTAACCACGCACTAGCAGGTAAGTCACTTACTTTCAATGTTGAAGTTGTAGAAATCAGAGATGCGACAGAGGAAGAAATAGCTCACGGCCACGCACATGGTCCAGGCGGACACCACCATTGAGGGAATAAAAATGACCAGTCAGCGTAAGGATGACTGGAGAACTCTAGGTGGAATAGAGGTCCCAAAGATTGCGGGACCTGATGAGTCAGGTAAGCCGCCATACACTCGAGGAATCCACGATTCAATGTATAGATCCAGACTCTGGACAATGCGCCAATATGCCGGATTTAGTAGCGCAGAAGAAACAAACGAGCGGTTCAAACTGTTACTTGAGCGTGGTCAAAAAGGACTCTCAGTTGCATTTGACCTACCCACACAACTTGGCTTAGATGCTGATGACGAAATGAGTGAGGGAGAAGTAGGTAAAGTCGGAGTCTCAGTCTCCTGTGTTGATGACATGCGAATACTAATGTCTGGTATACCTCTCGATAAGGTCTCAACTTCGATGACAATCAATGCCCCTGCAATGGTATTACTAGCAATGTATGCAGTTGTGGCTGAAGAAAATGGTGTAGCCAAGAATAAGATACGCGGTACAATTCAAAATGACATACTGAAAGAATACATCGCTAGGGGAACGCATATTTTCCCACCTAAAGAGTCGATGAGATTGATTACTGACATTTTCGAGTATTGTGCCGAAGAGATTCCTCTTTGGAATACTATCTCAATTTCTGGATATCACATAAGAGAAGCAGGCTCAACCGCAATTCAGGAAGTTGCTTTTACAATTTCAAACGCACTAGCCTACGTAGAAGCAGCAGTAAACAGTGGACTAGATATTGATACATTTGCACCAAGGCTCTCTTTCTTCTTCAATTGCCACAATGACTTCTTTGAAGAGGCAAGTAAATTCCGAGCTGCTAGAAAATTATGGCATGATTTAATCACCGAAAGATACAGCCCTAGCAATCCAAAAAGTGCAATGCTCCGATTCCATACTCAAGTCGCTGGCGTATCACTAACCGCTCAACAACCACTGAATAATATTGCAAGAGTGACAATCCAAGCCCTGGCTGCTGTTTGTGGCGGAACTCAGAGTTTGCACACGAATTCGTATGATGAAGCATTAGGATTGCCAACCGAAGAGAGTGCTACAGTTGCCCTAAGAACTCAGCAAATAATAGCAGAAGAGAGTGGGGTCGCAAGTGTTGTCGACCCACTTGGCGGTTCATATTTTGTTGAAATGCTGACTGAAGAAATCTACCAAAAGTCACTCGAAAAAATTCTCGAAATCGAGAAAATGGGTGGTTCGATGAAAGCAATCGAAGCAGGATACCAGCAGAGAGAAATCCATGAGACTGCATGGGCTCATCTTACAGAAGTCGAGTCAGGTGAGAGAAAGATCGTCGGAATAAATCACGGGGTCTTAGAAGATGAGGAAATGCCACCGTTATTGAAACCTGATCCAGAATTAGGAATAAGGCAATCCGAGAAACTAGCAAAACTCAGAGAAGGCAGGGATAGTGCTGCTGCTGATTCAGCACTAGAAGCCATTACTAGGGCATCGAAAGGAACAGAGAATCTATTTCCACTGGTAATCGAGGCTCTCAAAACGGATTGTACACTGGGTGAAATTATCAATGCGATGAAGGATGTATTTGGGACCTACATGGCTCCAAGCGGATTTTAGGTGATTAGATGAAGATATATCTAGACCATATCGGTATTGCGTGTGAGAATCTAGACGATTCCTCCTCGTTTTGGTCCTTGATAGGGTTAATCCAAGGAGATGATGAATTGGTAGAAGACCAAGGAGTAACAACTAGGTTTTTTTCGACGAGTGAAAACGACCCTTCAACACCAAAAATTGAGTTGCTCGAACCCACAGGTGAAGATACACCAATTGGAAAATTCCTATCAAAGCGAGGACCTGGTGTGCAACAAGTTTGTTTTAGGGTTGAAGACATAGAATCAGTTATTTCTCTAATGTTAGAGAACGGAATACAGATGATCGATACAAAACCAAGAAAGGGAGCACATGGTGCAATGATTGCTTTCGTTCATCCAAAAAGTACAGGTGGAGTATTAGTCGAATTGGCTCAGAAATAGCAGACCAGCAAAGTACTGATAACCAATTTGGCCTAGCGAAACATATGCGAACCTGCATTGACAGACTCATTGCCCAGCCGCATGTTGACGGTCCACGAGTGAAGTCAGAATCCGAGTTCATTTCTGCTAGGCTAGAGGTTTGTAGATTAAATGGTGAAATATCAAACGACGCATACTTAGACGCTGGTGCCATCCAAGGCGCTCTAGAAATGATTGCAAATCATATAGAGATGGGAGTAGCACAAACAGAAATACATGACCTACTAGTCCAACAAATTACTCGCGCCAATAGATTGGAAGAAAAACATCCAGGATTAGATAAGGCAATTGAAGAAGGACGCTGATTAAATGACAGAATCCATGCTATCACTTGTTGGTGTTGGTAAGAATTTCAAGGAAGTTGAAGCTCTTACTCACGTAGATTTAGAGATAAAATCAGGTCAAGTCATTGGGTTAGTTGGAGGAAATGGTGCTGGCAAAACAACACTGTTGCGGTTGATGGCAGGGGTTATGGAGCCCTCTAAAGGCAGTGTGTTATTTCGAGGCGAGCGCGTATCATCAATGAGGTCTAAACTCGGAGTAGTTCCTGAGTCCACGGGATTATATTCACGATTGACAGCTTGGGAAAATATTCGTTACCATTCGAGAATTTACGGAATTGATGACCAAGTAGCATGGAACCGGGTCTCACATTTTGCAAAACAGTTGGACCTAACAGATTCTCTATCAAGGCACACCAAAGGTTTCAGTAGAGGCATGAGGCAAAAAACAGCACTGCTTAGAGCCTTGGCTCACGGCCCAGATATTCTCCTATTGGATGAGCCTACTGCCGGCTTGGACGTAACGAGTGCAAGAACCGTCAGAAAGTTAGTAGGTCAACTAAGAGATGAAGGAGGTACTGTCATATACAGTACGCACCATCTTGCTGAAGCACAACAAGTATGTGATCGTATTGTAATAGTGCACAATGGGACAATAAGAGCTGATGGCGCTCCACAAGAACTACTAGAATTAACCAATAAAGAGACGCTTGAAGAAGCGTATGTTTCACTAACATCAGACAAAGCGCGGTTAAGAACAGAAGATGACGCTAAGGAGAGTAAACTAGCGAAATGGTGGAGGCTAATCTTGACGGGCAAAACACCCAACTCAAAGGAGGTGGGTGAAGATGAATAACTCTTGGAGATTTATATCTACGATTGCAAAAAAAGAGATTGTCGAATTCGTAAGAGATTGGAGGACCCTGATAGCATTGGTTGTCATTCCACTACTAATATTCCCTGCATTGTTCATAGCACTGCCATTATTGTTAGAATCCGAGGCCGCCGAACTCGATGCCTTAGAATTAGATATAATTTGGCAGGGTGATTACAATTCTGATTTGGAGCAATCATTCAATGACACAAATGTCAAATTCACATTTGAACCAATGCCGGCAAATATCAGCAATTTGTCAGATATTGGCGATGACTTGGAGAGGATAAGAACATTGGAGACACAAGCAATTTTTAGATTGCAAGCAAACGATTCAGAGTGGAAGTTTGCAATTCTGTATTTATCTACAAGTGAAGCCTCTAATGAGGCAAGGTCACGTGTTATTACTGCTGTTGGAGAATGGGAATCTAATGTTGTAAACGGTACGTTAGTCGAAGCAAATCTCGATCCAGAGGTTACTTTGAATCCTGTGAAATGGGATGGTGACTGGGAAAGTGCTGATGCTGCTACCAAGGGCGAACAGGCTGGATTAGCATTATCTTTGTTTATTCCAATGGTTATTGCCATCTGGACTGCATCAAGTGCAATACAACCCGCAATTGATATGACAGCAGGAGAAAGAGAGAGAGGTACGCTAGAAGCACTCCTATGCTTACCCTGTTCTAGATTAGAATTACTAGCAGGAAAATGGCTGGCTGTTGCAAGCATCACGAGTGCGGGGGTAGCCCTTCAAATCGGAGGTTTACTATTTGCCATAACCTACTTGGCATCCTCTTCAATAATCGGAGTGCCATCTGTATCTTTCACTAGTATTCTGCTATTACTAGGAGCAGTTGTGATATTCGCAGTAATGGTGGTGGCATTCGAACTAGCATTAGCGATGAAAGCACACAGTGTGAAAGAGGCTGGTTCATTACTTGGTCCGGCGATTTTATTCATAATATTCCCTGCATTATTCACGCAAGTGATCAACTTGGATACTATCGAATCCTGGTGGTTTGCAATACCTCTTGTCAACATCCTTCTTGCTATGAGAGAATTACTATTGGATAGAGTAATCTTGGAGCACGTACTCGTTTGGCTATTTTCTAGTTTGCTATATGCGGGACTAGCAGCATGGTTCGCCGCTAAGCAGTTCAAGCGTGAAGATTTGGTTGCATCATTATCTTGAAATTGGATGACCCAAGATTCAATTATATATTACCGGTGTATAATTTACACCATGGCAGTAATCCATTGGTTAGCAGAAAGCATGAGGGTTTGGGACGGCGGACTTAGGGCAAAAGTAGCAAAATCAAAAATGAAGCGAAAATAATCATAGAGTATTACTATGCGAATACCTTGATAATAGAAAACTTACAGCGCTAAACAATGCCGAAGGTAAGTTTAGACATGCCAGCCCAAATCCTAGCAGATTTGAAATTACATGTTGGAGATGACGGAAAATTCGTTAGCGTTGCTGATGCTATCCGTACCGCATGTCGGAAAATGCTTGACCAACTCGACGCTATAGACGTCAGGCACGGCAGAATGGAGGGGAAAATGTGACTTCTAGAGAGGATGCTATGGTAGCAGTTAGTACAATACTAAAGTACATCGAGGGAGATGATACTAGAGAAGGTTTAGTGGATACGCCAAAGAGAGTTATTGACTCATTTAGCGAAATATATGCAGGATATGGAATGATTGCTGCAGACGTATTATCTTCAACATTTAACGGCGAAGGCTACGATGGAATCGTATTGCTAAGAGATATCGAATTTCATTCAACTTGTGAGCATCATCTGCAACCCTTCAGAGGCAGAGCTCATGTTGCTTATATCCCGACAGAGCGAATTGTTGGAATTAGCAAACTTGCTAGAATTGTTGAATTGCACGCAAGAAGACTTCAGAACCAGGAGAGAATAACTAACGGAGTTGCAGATGATATCGAAGAACATCTGAACCCTTTAGGCTCAGCAGTTATCATCGAAGCTTCGCATGGATGTATGCAGTGCAGAGGTGTTTCAAAACAGAATGCTGTTATGACCACAAGTGCAATGCGCGGTGTGTTCTTTGACAAGAGCGAAGCCCGCAGTGAATTAATGCAATTAATCCGTAGCCCACCATTGTGAGTTGATCTGATGACAACTTACCCTATTGTCGAAATATTCCACTCCGTCCAAGGTGAGGCATACCATGCGGGTATACCACATGTATTCGTTAGGTTTGGGAACTGTAACTTGCGATGTGAATGGTGTGATACAGATTTCCTGACTTACACTGAAATGAATCTGAGCGACATTGTTGAAAAAGTGCTGAGTTATAACTGCGAACGGGTAATATTCACTGGCGGCGAGCCTTGTATGCAAGATTTAGAAACCATTGGGAGAGAATTAAAGTCCCATGGAATCAATCTTTCAGTAGAGACAAATGGTACAATTCCTGTTCCTGAAATCATAGATTGGATATGTGTTTCACCAAAGGATCAACTCTATCCCAATGTGTCCATTAAACAACGAACAGGTAATGAATTGAAAGTTGTATATTGTGGGCAGGATTTGTCAATGTATGATGAAATTAAACAAGGCTTTGAACACCATTTTCTCCAACCTTGTTACATGGAAGGAGAATCTGTTGAGCAGAATGGCAAGAATTTTGCAGTTGTGGAAAGCCTCGTAAAGCAATCTCCCGGTTGGCGCTTATCTTTGCAAACACACAAATGGATGGGGGTTGACTAATGCGAGCAGTAATGGCATTTAGTGGTGGTATGGACTCAACAGGACTTTTGATTCACTTACTATCAAAGGGATACAAAGTTAGTACACTTTCTTATGATTATGGACAAAAACATGTCGTGGAAATAGAACGTGCGAAATTGAATATCGCATATCTCTCATCAAAAGGTTTCGAAGTTGACCATCTAGTTGTAGATCTCAAATCTGCAATGAGCATTTTTCATTCTGCCCTAACAAGTAGTGACTTAGAAGTGCCGGAAGGGCATTACGAAGAAGAACAAATGAAGGCAACTGTAGTGCCTAATAGAAATGCAATTTTTGCATCAATCTTGTATGGATACGCATTATCAACATCAATAAGAGAAGATGTCGACGTTGAGATTGCACTAGGAGTACATTCTGGAGACCACGCAATATATCCAGATTGCAGACCAGAATTCTATGAATCGATTGGTGAATCGTTTGCAATGGGCAACTGGGATAGTGAAAGAGTATCTTTCAATTTACCATATATTGATGGTGACAAAACAACTATTCTCCGTGATGCGCTCATATCATGTAAAAAACTAGGATTGGATTTTGATACGGTTTTTGCAAATACTAACACAAGTTACAACCCTGATGCAGACGGTAGGTCTAGCGGCAAAAGCGGAGCTGATGTTGAAAGAATACTAGCTTTCCATGAAATAGGAAGAATAGATCCTGTGGAATATATTGATTCATGGGAGGTTGTTTTATCAGGAGCTCTGAAGGCTCAGTTGCGTCATTATGTTATGAAAGAAAACGGCACAGAGAGGCCATTTACTGGAGAATACGACAAACACTTCAAATCTGGAAACTACCACTGTGCAGATTGCGACAAACTTCTTTTCTCCTCTGATTCAAAATTTGATTCGGGTTGCGGCTGGCCTGCATTCAGTGAAGAAGACCAATCTGCCAACATAACCCAGTTGAAGGACACAAGTCATGGTATGGTTAGAATCGAAGTAAGGTGTTCAGAATGCGACTCGCATCTTGGACATCTATTTCATGAATCTCGTGGCCCTAGATATTGTATCAACTCGATTTGTTTAGAGTTCAAAGGTGATTAAAATGGTCAAATATTTTTCTTCAAAGAAATACGGGCACGAGAGGGGTTTGTCTGCTGCATTCCGTCAATGGAAAGCAGATAGCCATTGTAAGTTCATCCATGGATACTCACTTGAATTCGAATTCAAATTTGGTGCAAATGAGTTAGATGAAAGAAATTGGGTAGTCGATTTTGGTGGATTAAAGGAATTGGAAAACTGGCTAAGAAAGCACTTTGACCACAAAACACTGGTCGCTTCTGATGATCCTGAATTTTCAAAATTTAGAGATTTAGATAATGATGGCATTATCCAAATGGTTGTTGTAGAATCAACGGGTGCTGAAATGTTTGCAAAGATGGCAATGGAGTTTTCGACCAGTCTGATTCAGGAGAACTATGGTGAAAGATGCTGGGTAGAGAGTGTTACAGTTAGGGAGCATGGTGCTAACAGCGCAACCTGTAGCATCTGATTCACTGAAAACTAAAACGTTTCTACTTATTCGGGCTGACACGCTTGCGCCTCTCTCTCTTCCAATTCTCATCATTAGAGAGTTTCTGGAGAGCCGTTGCAGCCTGAACAAATGAACCGATCATACGCTCCGCTTCAGAATCAATTGGTAATCCACGAAGAATGACTCTGTCGAATACGTCTGCAATCAATTCGTTCTTATCACTGTCAAGAGAGGCCGCAAATTCATCGATTGACTGTTTCAAAATTTGTCTCAACTCAGGATGTAATGCTCGCTCTTTTTCTACACCTCTAACCATTGTACCATGAATTACTCTGTCCCTATGCAATTCATACACACAGTGTCCTACAGCTTGTGATAGATTTGCAATTGGATAGCCTTCCCATGTCGGTAAAGTGAGCAAGAAATCGCACCTATCGAGATCTTCTGTGGACAAGCCTTTGCCCTCTTCTCCAAAGACTAGTGAGACTTTACCCTCAAAATCTCTCAACATATCTGCAAATTCCCAAGGAAGGACGAAGTGTCGCTTCAGGACTTTAGAACCGACTTCTCGCTTTCCACTTGTACCAACAACAAGAGATGATGATGAGGTAGCTTCTTGTAGAGTATCGTAAACAGTGACAGTATCTAGAATTCTGCCTGAGTGTTTGGCCCTATTCCTCGCTTCTTCGTCATCTGGGGAGCAGTTTGGAGTTACCATCGAGAGTTTGTCGAAACCGTGATTTAGCATTGTTCTGCAGATTGCTCCTAAATTTCCAGGATGGTTTATGCCAACTAAAACGATATCCAAATCATAACTTGATTTTGGCAATGGAACTTCCATCCTGTCCCCCATTACATGACCTCCGATATCCATCGAGGGTCACACGGAGCGTAGAGGAAAACAACCGCTTCTTCGTCATTTTCCCTATCAGGCATGATGATTGAATGTTTACGGAACCCGTGTTTTTCTCGTAAGTGGTGAATCAAGGATTCTAATTCATCCTTTGTACCATGTACACTAACAGGAGTTCTATCCCAGGCGACTCTAATCGCCATATTTGGACCTCAGTCAGTTCTGCGCTGGCGGTAACGTGTTACATACCCAGCAATCCAATTTCGCAACTTCTTCGATTCCACATCTGTAAGTTGCTCGACCATCTTCTTGTTGTGGTCAAAATCATCAGTGAACTTTTCTCCATGCTCTTCACATAGAATGATTGCACGTAATTTGATGAACGTTGGTCTAATATTTCCCATTTTCACTCCTCCATTAATTTGACTTCGATAGGGATGTCTGGCTCATCGTGCCTTGTAACCTGCAGACGGATTTTACGAGGTGGGTTTTCGATTCCTCTTGCCCAAATTGCTTCATTGACTGATGGATCTATCCAAACCTCTTCGTCTTCACGTACTTTGAGGTGTCTTACGACCTCGTTTTTGATAATTTGAATTGCTCTTGGAGCTCTCTTGTAACGAGTAATGTTCCAAGCGTTCCTCAATGGTACTACTAATTCACTGACTGCTGCACGTGCCATTCATATCACCTCTGTAGTTTAGAGCGTCTCCAGTTGTGACGCTTTGGGTGAGAGACAGTGTTTCGCGATGTTTTGAGCATAACCCAAACTGGAACTCTTCGGTTCTGTTTGCCTGCTTTTAGTAGGCGGATTTTCTTTGCTGCTGGCTTGTTGCGTGACATGTTTTCACCTCAAATTCTTCTGATGCTTGTCTCTCTTCGTCCTTCTGAAAGGCCGCCAAGGATTCGCTTGAGTTGTTGGTCGTTGACTGGAGTTGCAATTTTCTTTTCACTCGACAAGGTGGACAAATGTGTTTTGACTCGAGTAGTCAATTCAGGGTTAACTAAATTCAAACTCGCTAATCTCGACCTTGCTTCGGGAGTAAGGATCGTCTTCATTGCTGCATCTAATTGTGCTAATGCAGCCTGTTGTGATTCTTTTTGAATTTCAGCGTCTGCTTGGGCTGCAGCCTGCTCCTCTAACTGCGATTGAATTTGGGCCATGCGTTGAGCACGCAGTTGGGCCAATTCATCATCAGCAGGTAGAGTCATAGTTGCCACTTCCCTTCACTTCCATCAGTATTTAGCTAAACCAGGATAGGATTCTTCGGCTGCAGGACGTACGGAATGTGCGACCTCGTCGAGCAGTTTTTGCCCGGATGCAGTAAGAACTCTTCCCGAGTAGAGTTTTTGGTCACCGTCGACTGATTGTACTGTCTTGGTTTCCTTCATTGAGATTAGACCAGCATCGCTCAATTGTTGAAGAGCGGTTCTAATGATGTGGCGGCTTCCCATTGCAGGTGTGTTTGGATTGGAACCGTTGTCCTTCCTACCACCATATGCTTGAGCGAGCGCATTTACACCGATTGGACCTTCTCTGCCAACCTTGCGAAGAAGAGCAGCGCACCTTAATTCCCACCAGTTTTCTTGGGTAGGAGGGCGCTCGCGGTGAACACCAGTTTTGACGTAATCAGCCCACTGCGGGCGAGAAATAGCGTCAATTTCGGAAAGTTTACCAGCAAGAACTGGGTTCAACAAGTCAGCAGGGACATCGTAAAACGTCGTCATCGTACCACCAAGCAACTTGCCGACCTTACTCCCCTATATCAATGGCACTGTTCTAATTGGGGTTTATAATATCCGAGAAAAGGCAACTGCGAACACGGAGCAGCAGAGTTCTTGAAGGATAGATAATTGCAACAAATCATGCGTAAAGCACTAGCTCAGAACCCGAACCTATTGCGCACCCTAATCGGTATGGGCCTTACTTTGATTTTCTTGCTTGCGTACGCTGTTTACGGTGCGACAATCGAGACTGAAGTTTACATCTATGAGTCCGAATCTATCGAATCTCAAGTGGCCCTAGATTCAGAAGACAGATTCTATGATGCAGACGAAAACAGAACAATATGGACTTGGGATGCGGATTTGAACGGAATCAACCTAACGTGGGTTAACCTGTCTGGAGAGATGTTGAGTATCGGCTCGACAATTTCAATTTCTAACGCAGAAGGACTCTACAGTCATCCTGACCTAGGAAATCCTGATGCAGAAGATTTCTCTTGTTCGGAATCTTGTAAGAAAGACGAGGACCACACAATCAATATTACATCAGAGAGTACACAAATAATCGCACTGACTGATCCAAACCCTGCGCTGCGAGGAAAAGGCTCTTTGTTTGCAGATTCAATCGATGAAGCGCTTGAAAAATCCGATGAAATTTTGTCAACAAATTTCACTCAAACATCAGTTCGTATTACTGTGATCGAGCAAGGAAATAGAGATGTTGCTCCAACTGTAACCTTGACCCAAGTCAACGAAGAGTTAGGAGATGTCGAGCAGTTTGAAATCGACGCAGCGACAGAATTCATGTGGGCACTCGCTGCTGTAATTGGCTGCTTTGGAATGATTCTAGTACCATCTTTCACCGTTTACTGGGCTGCACAAGCAAAACAGAAAAAATTGGAGTTGAAACTCCAGGTTGCTCAAACTTCTCTCGAGGAAGAATAGCGAAGGAGTCATAATCTTTGGATTGTCGTGCCTACATGAGGCACATGGTTCGACTACTGCCACTGTTTGTATTGACGTTGTTAATACCATCATACGCCCTTGTTGCGGTTGCAGATAGCGGGAGGGCTGTTAACGTAGACCTAGACATTACCGATATTTCCATTACATATCCAGATAATGCAAACCGGTCACTCTACCAGATGTTTTCTTCTAACTACCCAATAGCGGGATTCAACAAGCCTGAGATGCTGTATGTCACAGACGGTGTTGTTGGTGTCGAATTAAATCTGAATATTGTCATTGAAAACCTAGGTACAGTTCAGTCAGGATATGTAGATGTCGAAGTCATGGTCCTTCATAATGAATATACAAGGTTTGAACTTCTTAACACAACAAGAGGAATGAGCCCTATCTCCGGCTCGTCATCTTCGTCTTTAGACATCCTTTGGACCCCATATTATTCAGGAAATCATACATTAATTATCGAAGTCACAAATGCACTAGGAGACGATAATCCATCCAACAATCAACAATCCAGGCACTTGACTGTAGCATACTATTACGATAATTGTGTTGACATGACCCAGTGGACGTCTACGGGAGATTGGAATGTCAACTCTGATGTATCTATCTCACAATCCAGCTCATTCCACGTAGGAAATGGTCAGTTTTCATCTTACTCTGCGTTGACCACTTCGACTCTTACAAGCCCTGTATTCAACGTCGCTGATGATGTTTCAGGGCATAATTCTGCAATTGGTTACTCATTCTTCTACACTGGTGGTGCCGGTAGTGGTGACGAAATGAAAGGATATGTCAAAGATGAAACCGGGAATTGGGATGAAACATTCACGATGCAAAACGTGATTGACAATAATTTCCAAGACGGCTTATCTTGGAATACATTTACGGCTTCATACAACGGTAAGTCTTCTCCATTGCTTCCGCTTACAAATTCACATTTTCACACAACAACTCAGTTGAGATTTACCTTCACCTCTGATGCTGTTGATAGTGACATAGGTTATTGGATAGATGAGTTGGTAATAATTTACGACCAAGCTGCAAAGAAGAAGGAGTTTCAAATCGAAACAACTGGTGTATCTACCCTAGGTGGCCTGCCAGGTGATTGGTCAACTACACGATTTGAAATGACAAATACCGGAAATATATCTGCTCGATATACACCCTCTGCAACAGGGATTCCTTCAAATTGGACTCACTATTTTGCATATCCAACCGGTGCGAGTATAGGGTCCACAGGAGTGGAACTACTACCTGGAGAATCTAGAGAATTTGACCTAAGAGTTTTGATTGATGAGAATGCGAGTCAGGGGAATATACCAGTTACAGTAAACGTAACTTCAAACATTTACTCTGATGTCGAGGATGGTTTAGAGTCAACTATCAAAATATTGCCAGACAGGTTACCAGATGTAATCCGTCCAGACCCTACCCCTAGATGTGCACCAGGAACTACATGTCAATTCCCTGTATCTGTTGAGAACATTGGAGAAGCCACGGATGTCTTTACACTTGAGATCGAAGATAAAAATGTACCAACCGGTTGGAATATTGCATTGTCCACAAACCAATCTTCTAGCGTCCTCGTGAGGGTTGATACTCCCGCAAAAGTCTGGTTATCGGCAACTGTTCCTGCTGATGCCGAGCCCGATGTTAGCGCTGAAGTTTGGTTAACGGCAACAAGCACTAACGACACTCGAAGGTATGACATTGAGACAATTGAAATTGCAGCAGCGATGACAAGCATCGCTGAAATATCACTAGACGGCAACATGGACTCAGAGATATTCATTGACCCAGGCGCATCGCATGACGTGACTTTCAGGATATGGAATAACGCGTCAAGGATTGACATTTTCGAAGTAGGAGTAGTATTTACAGAACTATCTGGTTGGAGTGTTGAACTTCTCGACTCACCTGAACTAGCAATTTCTTCTGGTTCATCATCGACGTTCTCGGTGAGAGTTACATCACCAACAAATGCTCAGGCAAATGATTTGGGACCCAGATTAACACCTTCTGCAGTATCCTCAAGGTCGGGTGAATCTATTTCTGGAGAGGATTGGCATGGCACTAGGATTAATGCAGTTCGAGATATATCACTTGAATTAATGGAATACCCCAATACGTTGACTCCCGGAATACCGATACATGTTTCCATCGAGGTAACAAATAATGGGAATGGACCGGATACCGCTGTAATTGATTTACCATGGTCTCCGGATACTTGGGAATGGTGGGCATTGGTTGAAGGAGTGAACGTTACAGATGGCATAGAGCTCTCTGTATCTTATGATTTGGATAATGTAAAGCAAGTCGATGTTTGGATTTTACTACCTCCGTTAGAATCGCCAGGAGAATTCCATGAAATCACTCTCAAGGTATCACCTGAGAATGGGATTGATGTGAATGACGAGGATAATTCGAAAATGTTTGAATCGGTAACGGACACAATTAGGCAGCCTAAATTGGATGGATACGCAGGAGAAAGCGTGGTTGAAACGAATTCAACATTCTCATTCAATGCAACTGCATGGAATATTGGTAATGCTGCAGATAGTACAATTAGAGCCCGCTTGATATTACAAACTTCTCAAAATTCTGAAGATGTAATTGGATTTTTGAGCACAGGTAATGGATTATCAAAATCAAATGGAGAGTGGATAAGCCTGAACTTAGGACCCACTCAATCCGTTGAGTTGTTTGCAGATGTCATAATATCCGCAGATTGTAACTTGAATACGATAATTTCCGCAACTATCGAATTAGAAGGGGGAAGTGATGACCTCGGTAGACCGATTACAAAATCGATTACAGCAGGACTGCTGGTTGGGGAGAGAAGAAATGTTGAGTTGCAAGAATTTGATCTTATCGAACAGGAAATTGGACCAAATTCGGCTCACGTCGTTTGGGTAAATCTTACTTCGACCTCAACAAAAAGTGAAATTTTTGATGTAAATGCATTTGTTCCAGAAGGATGGGGTATTATTTGTGATGGAAATCCAATCCACACACAAAGTACGAGAATCGAACTTGACGCTGGCCACATAATTCAGCAGAGTTATGATATGAGGTGTGAAGTTGTAAGAGAATCCGGAGATTATTCTGGAACGTATACAATGTTCGTCAACGGTAGTGATTCTAGGATTGATTACAAAATCAGTGATACACTTAGATGGGCAGAACCAACATCAAACGAAAGTAATGCAACGATTATTGTCGCATCAGGTATTGGGATTTTTGTTATTACAGTCATCGGAATCGTACTATTTTTGCGTAAGGAAATTGGTGATGAAGACTTTGAAGACAAATACGAAGAGGATCAAATCGTGCCAGCATTAGGACCACCTTCCAGCGCTTTTGGTGGTCCTCCAGCAACAAAAGAACCTGTAGTTGACCCAATGGTTGAGTACCAAAGACAAGTCGAGGAATACAATCGAAAGATGGCAGAATACAATGCGTGGCAACAGGCGCAAGGTTCACAGGTTACGCAAGAGTCGAGTAATCATGAGTGACGTACCGGGCATATGGTATGGACTACTCAGCCTAGTAGCTATATTTGGTGTAGCAACCTGGTTTTTGGATAAATTTTCATCTAAGGATAACCTAAAGAAAATCACAGCAATTTGTGGTACGATTTCAATGCTTGCCCTTGTTTATGTCACGTTTACAACCGAGGGACTTTGATGATCGAAGGAAGTTGGGACGATTTTATTCCGGTGCGATTGCCGGTTGAATGGGAGTACAGAGGCGATGCCGGCTTACATCCAGATATTGATGGAGTGACAGGGAAAGAAGTTGTATTACTAATACAGAAAAGGTTCACACGTTTCGAAAGGGTACTTGCCAAATTGATGAAAGCCCCAAAAGTAGTTCGAAGAACCATGCACCCAACGCAATCCATGTTGTGGGAACTGATGGATGGGGAGAGAAATTTCTCAGAAATCTGTAACATAATGAAATCTGTATACCATGAAGAAATCGCACCAGTTGAAGAGAGAATCAAGGCATATCTCGAGGTTTTCGTCAGACTGAATGTTGCTACCGTTCTCAAACCTAGGGAAGAAGAGTAAGTATACTCTCAGGCGGTCTTCCGATAACTGCGATTCCGTTAGAAATCAATATTGGACGCTGTAAAATTCGTGAGTTGGCTGAAATTAATTCGGCAACGGCTTTGGTATCTCCAAAATCAATGATTGTTTCAGAATCTAAATCTGAAACTCTGATAATTCCTTCAATAGTTGACAACAACTCAACATCATCAGGGTGTACCCCGCTATCGATATATCGATAATCTTCAAACTCGACACCTCGTTCTAAAAGCAGATTCTTTACTTGTCTGGACTTGGAGCATCTAGGATTGTGATAGAGCCTCATAAATGGCCCTGTAGGTCAAACTAAATCATAATGGTGCCCATACAAGGCGTAAACCTATGCCATCGCTTCTTTTGTCTAACTTAGATAAACCGAATGCAGATGATGTGGTCGATTCAGATTCCATCAGCCAAGAACCTCCCTTTGTTATTCTTCGGTCACCCTTTTCAGAATCAGTCCACTCAGCAACATTTCCGTGGCAGTCAAACAAGCCCCACTGGTTCTCTTTCTTTTGGCCAACTTCCCTTGTTGTTGCACCGGAATTACCTCCGTGCCAAGCTACTTCATCGAGTTCGTTATCCCTATCGGAGTGATACCAGCGGGTGGTTGAACCTGCCCGACATGCAAATTCCCATTCGATCGCAGTCGGTAGCCTCCAAACACCTGATAATCCCAGCCTTTGTTCGGTTTCGATTTCATTCAATTTAGAGATGAACTCCTGACAATCCAACCAACTAACGGATTCAACAGGTCTAAGACCTGCTGACCAACCTTCTTTGAATTTAGAGGGGTTTGAACCCATTACTGCTGTCCATTCAACCTGTGTTACTGGACGAGCGCCAATAAAGAACGGCTCTTCTACAATTAATTCGCCATTTGAGCCTGGTTCAATTAGAACGAATGTTCCGCCATTGTCGTTGTTGAATGACGGTCTCACAATTGTTTCCAGCCGTATTGAGGGTAAGAAACCAACGGGAACGCAAACGGACAATGCTTATCCCTAATGGGATGACCAACAGGTCAGTGACAGCCATGTCAGAAGGCAATTCAACCAATCCAATCGATGCTGCGGCAGAGATAACAGATGCAATGATGTCTTCATTGGCGGATGTTGTCAAGACTGTTATCTCCAAACCAGATGAAGAAAAAATATCTGAAGATTCCAATACAGAAGACACAGTGACAGTTTTGGATGATAATGCGGAAGACAATGAACCTGTTATCGACACTACGGTTGATGACATCGTTGCTGAAGGGGAGGCTGCACACCGTTCTGGCGACCATGATTCGGCTTTGAAATCCTTCAACAAAGCGATTGCTTTGGACCCTTCAAATCCAATGGCTTGGTTCAACAGAGGAGTTTTACTGGAAGCTGAACAAGACCCAAAAGGTGCCAAACAAGCGTTCGTAATTTGCCTCGACCTCGACCCAAACCATGGGCCTGCACTGGCCAATTTGGCCGTCCTTCTCGACAGACTTGGAGATGCAGACGGCGCCTTAGAAATAGCGGACAGGGCCTTGAATTATTTCCCCGGGCACCCACATCTCGTAAGAATAGTTGAAACTAACCGAGCTGCTGGCGGGGTAATCCACTCTACTCCGACTGTAATGCCACACACACAAGAGAAATTGGTTGAACAAACGCTAACTCACGCAGTCGATTCTGGGATTGATGATTTGTTCGAGGAAGAATCACTTTCTGAATCAGCTGATGTGGATAACTCTGAAGAAGATAAAACTGAGCATATTCCTGAAATCGTTGCTCAAGAGGAACCAGAAGTGGTGATTGAAGAAACACCAGAGATTGATTTGGATATGCTCTGCAATGAAGCGACTAGTGTTCTGACATCTGGGGATGCCAAGGGTGCATTGCAAATACTCAAGGAACACTTGCATGGAGATGCAGCACAGCACTTTGATTCGTGGAGAATTTCTGCCGGCGCAATGGCTGCACTGGGGCTCGATGACCACGCAATATCTGCATATAACCACGCCATTGGCCTCAATCCAAACCATGCAAAATGCTACTTCAATCTTGGAGCATTACATGAAAGAAAAGGAAATATTGACGCTGCGAAAAAGTGTTTCATTAACGCTGTCGAGAAAGACTCATCCTATTCGAAAGCATCTTTGAGACTCGCTAGTCTATCTGAGTCAACCGGAGACATTCCAAATTTGCTTGTCGCCCGCAGACAACTAATCGGCGAAGATGGTGGAAAGGAAGCCCTCGCTGTATTGTTAGTTGAATTAGCAGAAGGAGAGGCCAAGATTTTAGAAAATACTGGTGGATTGCCACCGACGATTCCAGAAGGCCCGGCTCTTGCAACCGAGGCCGTAGAATTGTGCGAGGTTAATACTCCGATTTATGCACGTGCCCTGTCGGCGTCAAACCAACACACAGAGGCTGTAAAAACTTGGAAAGCGATGATCCAATCTGACAAATCAAACCCCGATTTATGGACAGGTTTAGCGAGATCACTTGAAGCAGCAGGAGATATGCAGACAGCACAAAGGTGCCATGAAAAAGCAAACGCCTTGTCCAATCCCCAACCAGTCGACCCGCTTGATGCACTAATGGACTCAGAGGAACCTCATCCAATTCCAAGTACAGTCGAACCACCATCCGAACATTCGACAATTCAACAGCCTGTTCCAACACCAAAACCGCCTCCAATACAGTTGTCAACAGAAGGAGATAACTTAGTCCAACAACCTGTTCCAACACCGACACCACCAAGCACGGAACCGACTAGCCAGGGAGTAATATCTCAACCAGTACCTACTCCAACTCCACCTCAAATTACGGTAGAGCCCGCTAATGTTCCACTACCAAACCTTACCGCAAGACCTGAACCGCAACCAAAACCTGTGGAGGCAAAGCCACAGGTCGACCTTGCTGCTGCAGCATTGGATGCAGCAGCAAGAGTAGCCGTTAACACAGGTATTGATTCGAACTCAAATTCAATTGCGAATCAGGATATTGAATGGTACAACAAAGGAGTTGGGTTGATTGAGGATAAGAAATACAGAGAGGCTTTGTCATGCTTTGACAGAGCATTACCATCATTTGCAGATAATGATGAGATGGTTATCCGAATCCTGAACGGTAGGGGAAATGCACTTTATTACTTGGAAGACTATCCGAAATGTGTTGAATCTTACCACAAGGCCATGGTAATTAATCCAAAAGGAGTTCAAGGTAAAACTCTCTACAACATGGGAACCGCGTACGCAGAAATGCAGCGTTTCAGTGATGCGATAAAATGCTTCGAGCAGGCAATACCTAGAGGCTTAGACAAGGACCAACAGAAATTGGCTAAGGAACAAATCAGACGTTGTAACATTTTACAAAAAGAGCAGCAGAGAAAAATGAGCTGATCTAATGAGCACAGAATCAGCTAATGAATTAATTCATCGCCTCACTGAAGGAGGGCTTGATGAGAAATTTGCGAGGATTATACTCGCATTAGTAGGTCAACCACCACTAAAAGCTAGTGAAATTGGAAAATTGTTATCGATTTCAAGAATGGATGCCTATAACAGCCTAAAAAAACTCAATGAGATGGGATTAGTCCTTGCAACATTTGACAAGCCGATGAGATTTTCAGGGTTACAGATATCTGACGTTTTCAAACAATTAATCAAGAGAGAAGAAGCAAGTGTTAGAAGGTTACAGCAGCACCTGAGTGAGATAAATGAAAATTCTTTGATAATAAATTCAAATCTATACAGACAAAACCAAGAACCCTTATTTTCAGTTATTAAAGATAGACACAGTATCTATGGCACCATAGAAAATGTAGTCGAAGAATCCGAATCGATGGTATGGATGATGCTCTCAAAGTGGGGTATCCTTCACCTAATGCGCTCAGGCATCATCGATACAGTAAATGAGGCCCTAAATAGAGGAATTCAAATCCGTATTCTAGCAGATATTGAAACTCGTACGATTAGATTCTTTGACCAACTTGATGACCGCATTGAAATCCGCCACTTAGACAACCAAGCACAAATGGGTGTTTATGTTGACGAAGATGTTGGAATACAGATAGTAAACTCCGAAGGAAATCCAACTGGTCGCGGCAGGGACGATACTGCACTATTGATAGAGTCTGCAGACTACATGGAGGCACAACTTGAACTACTCAAAGTCCAATGGAGCGGAGGAGTGGATTACGCTGCTGCAAAAGCAAGGCTAGTTGATGGAATGATTACAGAACCGCTCAGTCTAAAGATAGGTGATGGTTCTTTCTATGAACGACTAAGAAAAATCATCGGAAAAGATTCTGGTTCAAGATTTACTAATCTGGTATCGAGAAGACCTGGAGAGCCAACAACTCTTGGTTTATCCGCAGCATCTCTTCGAGAGTTGGGAATAGATATGAGCGACATTCTCCGAGTGGTAGGGCAGCGTATAGGTCAAGAATTGGCATTAGAACTCAGAAATGAAAATGACGAAGAAACATTTTGGGACCAATTGAAACTCAAATGGAGAGAATTAGGAATGGGTGAAATTAGTATCGATGCAATGCCACCCAATTTAGTCAGCGTTATCGATAACCATTCTCAAGATAGGGACCCTAGATTGGGTTCGGTGTTATGTCACATGGATGAAGGTGTTTTAGAAGGCATAGTAAAGGAAAGATATGGTATCATAGTAAATGCCTGCGAACAACTTTGTACTTCACGTGGAGAAGACCATTGTGAATTCAAAATTTCAATGATTAGTTGATTTTTACACACAGGTTGATATTCCTCTCCCTTCTCGGATTAATCATGGACTGTAACACATGCGACACCGCACCTGCTATTGTTTTGAACAAACCAGAGGTCGTTAATGTAACATTAACAATTACAACCAAAGCAAAGGAAATGCTTGATTCAGCATTCGACGGCGATATGTCTCACGCTTTACTTGTCGGAGTCTTATCTGGGGGCTGCTCTGGATACATGTATGATCTACAAATTGTGGAATCAACCGACCAAGATTGTCAGGAATTGAGCGTTGATGGATTCAGAGTCCTTGTTCCAAATGCATCTTCTCACCTACTTGATGGAATCGAAATCGATTATGTCGACCGATTAATGGGCGGCGGTTTCAAAATAAACAATCCAAATGCTGCTAGTTCCTGTGGTTGTGGTGAATCATTCTCTTGAGAGTGATTCAATGGGCGTAGTTAAACTGAACTCATATGTGTTAATCATTAGAGGTTCAGACCGTTTCAAATTCATAGACGGCCTTTCAACAAATAAAGTCGATGGCGATTGTTGTACTGTATTTACCACAACGACTGCAAAGGTAATCGATATGGTTGATGTAATCGACATGGGAGAATTCTTGGCGTTGGTTGGTCACAATCCCTTCAAGAATGATGTGCTAGAACACATGCACACGAGAATTCTAGGTCAAGATATTCAGATTGGAGATGCGTCTCAAAACAATTCAGTATATTTGTCGACTTCAGATATTGACGTTTCAGACAGTGTAACTAAACGAAATACTTGGAGAGGATGGATTTTGGTAGCCCCAAATTCTGAAGAAATTGGTGAAACAATGGATTTGCAAGATTTCAATGAATATCGTGTGAAGAACATGATTCCCCACCAGGGATTTGAAATTACATCCAATAATCATCCACTAGCTTGCGGTCTAGGTCATCTAGTGCATGAGGCAAAGGGATGTTACATTGGACAGGAGATACTCGCAAGAATGCGCAGTAGAGGCCGACAGGGAAAAGAACTGGTAAGGCTAGAAAACCCAGTAGAAAATCCTACAACATCGGGTAAGACCCACTCACTGGCCATTGTTAGAACTTCAAATTGATTTGATTTATTATTCGCTACCTTTTGACCTAAATGATTCTAAGGTTGTAGAAATTTTTTCGTATACTGCATTCTCAAACTCTGCAATTTTCTTAACATACTCATTTTCTGAAGGTCCATCTTCTTTCAGAATCGGTACCATTGATGACCAAACACCTTCACCCTTGACTCGAGAGTATATTGCGGCTGAAACGTGTACTGCAATCAATACGTAACTCGAGGTAGCCGTGAATTCGTGTATTCCAATCGCAATATTCTGCAAAGGACCATCGACGATTCCTTGCTTGAACAAGAATGCTATCGCAAGACCAGAAAGAGGAAGTAAAATCAAACAAAGATACATCGAGGTGTGAACTGATTTAGCAATGAATTTGTGGACTGGATGAACAGGAACGGTAGATGCATGCATTGTTCCTACATTTTTCATGTAGAAATATCTCATGAGTACAATAAGAAGGAATATACTGGCAAAAATTACCTCAAAAATCAGAAGTCCGTTATCTTCTAACTGTGATATGTCATCTAATTGCTTGAACATTCCATAAGCATAGAGCACGATGAAACTCCAGTGGATTGTTTTGGCTAGTTTTGTATGCGCCACGATAACACCAGTTGACTTTCGACATTGTTACTTATACAAGTTTCACAATATTGCTGAAAAGTTCCCGATTTCAATATCCGAGGATGTCTTTCAATTGGCTCTTGTAAAAATTGCCTGATCCCTGTAGTGATTCTAACTCTGAATCAGTCAAATCTAACTCAAAGATTGTTTCAACACCATTCGCCCCAATAATACATGGAACACCGATGTAAACATCATCTAATCCATATTGCCCTGTCAGGTGACATGATGCAGGAATCACTCTTCTTCTGTCATTTAGGACGGACTCTGCCATGATAGCAGCTGCTGACCCTGGAGCATAGAACGCAGAACCTCTCTCTAGAAGTTTTACAATTTCTCCACCGCCACCTGCGGTTCTCTCGCTAATTGCTTGAATTCTATCCTCAGGGATCAACTGAGTAATTGGTATTCCACCGACAGTTGTGTATCTTGGCAATGGAACCATTGTATCACCGTGCCCACCTAGAACCATCGGAGAGATGTCTTCTTCAGCACAATTCAATTCTAAGGCGATGAAATGAGCCATCCTTGCGCTATCCAATACACCTGCTTGACCAATTACACGATTGGTTGGGAATCCGGTAACTTTCTGCATGTGGTAGGTCATTAGGTCAAGGGGATTGGTGACCACAATTACAGTAGAATCTGGAGCATGGTCTCTGATACCTGCTCCTACTTGAGAGATAATCTCTGCATTCTTACCAATCAAATCTTCACGGGACATTCCAGGTTTCCTGGGGAAACCGCTTGTCACAACCACAACATCACTACCGGAAATGTCGTTGTAATCTGCTGTTCCGGTTATTGTCCCATCATAATTCAAAACGTTACTGTTTTGACTCATGTCTAGAGCCTTACCTTTTGCAAACCCTTCAAAGATATCTAACAGAACGATGTCTGCAACTTTCATTTGTGCCAAGACAAATGCGCACGTTGCACCAACATTTCCAGCCCCAATAACTGCGATTTTCCTTCTTCCCGCTGCCATAGAAATAACTCTCCTACTAACAACGAAGAGTAGGACGCCCATAAGGATAGGTGGTGTAATTACGAACACCTAAATTTCGAATCTCGACCGTGTCGTTCAAGAACCGGATTCAATTCGCAACAATCAGCGGGTGCGTCCCATGCATCGCTGAGGTGGTCAGATGAAGATTGGAGTTCCAATGGAGCCAGAGGGTGAAACCAGAGTCGCTATTGTACCAGGAAGCATGAAAAAATTGCAAAAAGCTGGTTTCGAAGTTATTGTAGAAAAGGGCGCAGGAACGGCAGCAAATTATTCTGACTCCGACTACACTGATGCAGGTGCTACCATAGGTGGAAGAGAAGACGTAATGGCTTGCGAAATCATAATTTCAATTCGATTACCAAATACATCTGATTTATCTAAGGGCCAAATTGTCGTATGCGTTTCAGACCCATTTAGACATCCTGAAAAAGTCCAAGCTTGCATTGATGGCGGTATTACATTGATGAGCATGGATATGATTCCACGACGATTGTCTAGAGCACAATCAATGGACGTCAACTCATCCCAAGACAATTTGGCAGGTTACAAAGCCGTACTTCTCGGTGCAGCTCATGTTCCACGTGGAATACCGATGATGACAACCTCTGCTGGTACAGTTAGACCTGCTAAGGTAGTAATCATGGGTTCTGGAGTTGCTGGATTACAAGCTATTGCTACCGCAAAGAGAATTGGTGCTGTAGTTTATGCATCTGACGTAAGAAAATCTGCTGCAGAACAGATTGAATCTGTTGGTGGGCGTTTCATTGAAGTCGACGGAATGGACGATTTCGAAGATGAAGCCGGCTATGCAAAACCACTCACACCTGAATTCATTCAGAAAGTGAATGATACAGTTTGTGAAGTCGCAAGTGACGCTGACATCATCGTCACAACTGCACGTATCTTTGGAAGACCTGCACCGATTACAGTTCCTGCTTCCGCAGTTGAGAATTTCAAATCTGGTGCCGTAGTTGTAGACATGAATGCTGATGTTGGTGGTAACTGCGAACTCACAAAAGCAGGAGAAGTGCATACTACAGATAATGGAGTCATCATCGTAGGAACATCTAACCTTCCTGGAACACTTGCTAACACAGCATCAATGCTTTATTCCAACAACCTTACTACCTTCATCACAAGTTTGGTTGACAAAGAAAACGGATTCCAAATCTCCGAAGAAGATGATATTCTAGTCGGAGCGCCAGAAGGAAATAATTTCCACGTACCAGGAATGGGAGGCGTTCTGATTTGTAAGGATGGAGAATTGCATCCTAAACAAACACGACTAGGAGGTGTTTTGTGATGACTCCAGAACTACTTATCGGCTCAATCACCTTATTCGTACTATCAATCTTCCTCGGAGTTGAACTAATTACAAAAGTTCCAGCCATGCTACACACCCCTCTAATGAGTGGTGCAAACGCAATTTCAGGAATAAGTGTAGTCGGTGCACTAATCGGAGCAAACGTCGCATATGATGGTGGAGATACTGTGACTTCTGGAATCCTTGCTTTCATCGCATTGGTACTTGCAATGATAAACGTCGTAGGTGGATTCGCTGTAACAAATCGTATGTTGAATATGATTGCTGGAAAGAAGAGAGGTGCTTGAAATGGAAGACTGGGTACCAATTGGATATTTGATCTCAGCGATTTTCTTCATCTTCGGATTGAAGAAATTAGGACACCCACGGACTGCTCCTAAAGGAAATCAATTCGGAATGCTAGGTATGGCAACTGCGGTTGTTACAACAATCGTAGACATGAATTTCCTGCCAGATGGAATTGTTGGCTGGACCCTAATCATTGCCGGAATCCTAATCGGTTCGCTGATTGGATACATTATGGCGGTTAAGGTCGAGATGACTGGAATGCCGGAAATGGTTGCTCTGTTCAATGGATTTGGTGGAGCCGCATCTGCTTTAGTTGCTCTATCTGAAACTTGGAAATGGATTGAAACTACATCCCCTGAACCAGGACTTGCAGCAACTGTTGCTGTTGGTGCTGCTGGACTGAGTGCTCTTGTTGGATGGATGACACTCACAGGTTCCCTTCTAGCAATGTACAAACTCAAAGGCGGAGTTGAGATCTTTGGAAAGTGGATTAGAACTCCAACTTGGGGTCCCGCATGGCTAAACCCTGTGAAGGCACTGTTGTTCATATCAGTTCTAGCACTGATTTACTTGTCAATTGAGGACCCAACAAACACCACATATATTTGGGCGATAATCGGAATCTCTTGCGTGTTAGGAATTATCCTCGTTCTACCAATCGGTGGAGCAGATATGCCGGTAGTGGTCAGCCTTCTGAATTCACTATCAGGAATTGCTGCAGCATTTACAGGTTTCATCATCAACAACAGCGTTTTGATCGTTGCAGGAAGCCTAGTCGGTGCTTCAGGACTTATCCTAACATTCATCATGTGCAAGGCAATGAATAGACAACTAGTTGATGTTCTGTTCAAGTCATTCGGAGGTGGAGAGAAGCAGGAACTGACCAGAACCAAAGTCGGTAGTGATGCTGATGAAGTCGCAATGATGGCAGATGGTGCACAAAAAGTAATCATCGTACCAGGTTACGGTATGGCAGTAAGCCAGTGCCAGCACCAAGTCAAGGAATTTGCAGACCTAATGCAAGAAAAGTTCGATACCGAAGTTAAGTATGCAATTCACCCTGTTGCAGGTAGAATGCCTGGTCACATGAACGTACTACTCGCAGAGGCTAACGTCCCATACGAACAACTAATCGAAATGGATGAAATCAATCCTGAATTCCCGGAGTGTGACATGGCTATTGTAATCGGTGCAAACGACACATGCAACCCAGCAGCCAGAACAGGTGAAGGTCCTCTAGCGGGAATGCCAATTATCGATGTAGACCAAGCAAGAACTGTTGTTATCATCAAGAGAAGCTTGAGCGTTGGTTATGCTGGTGTTGACAACGACTTATTCTACGAAGATAAGACAATGATGTTATTCGGTGATGGCAAAGCAATGATGACTGAGTTGAATAACGCAATCAAAGAACTTTGAATACACAAATCCGCCCCTTTAGGGGCGGCAGAATGTGACAATGTTCAATAGGGAACCACAGGTGGAGGCAAATGATGTCCCGAAGGTTCACCATACTCTTGGTTGCGACCCTAGCAATTATGCTGGCTGCCCCAGCCTTTGGAAACTCACAAGGTCCACCTTGGATGCACAACGACAGAATCATTCCTGAAGAAGGATGTTCATGTCACGGTGCTGGCGGATCACCAAGTAACGAAGTTATTCTTTCCATTTCAGGAGTCCCAAGAGTCTACGAAGAATCGGGAACATACAATCTAACTGTCAGCCTAGCACACTCAACTTACATCGCAGGCGGGTACATGATTTGGGATTATGGAGACGGTAACTTCACACCAGGGGATGGTTCGAAGTACGTTGAAGACTCCGGTGGAGCATTATCACACGACAACGTTGGAAATGATTGGGAGATTGTTTGGACGGCACCAGAAAGCGATGTTGGAGATGTGCATTTCTCGCTTGCAGGAAACATAGTCGATGGAAGCGGCGCACCAGATGCAGGAGACCATTGGACAATTCTTACTTTCACAGTTTCAGCACCTGAAACTGCAACTCCTGACGCTGATGAGAGTTTGAGAACAATTAGTGTCGGAGATTATGAATCGTTATTCGGCCAGAAATCACCGGAAGAAATTGAAGCAGAGAGACAAGCAGAAATTGCTAACAGTTACTTAGAACAAGGAAACCTATACTTCTGGACAACCCTGTCAATACTAATTGTCGCAGCGGTCATACAGGGTGAATTCTACGAGCGAAGATTCGGAGGAGGACCACCTCACCTAGATATGAGTCTAGCAATGCCTCAGGCAATAAGAAGAAGTGCGATTACACTAGGCCTTGCAATTGGATTCGGTTGGGCAATTGATACCGCACTTCCATGGGGATACACCTTAGTTATCGGTATGTGTCTACTATGGGGCATTTTCGGAGTTTACAGAACAATTGTTCAGGCTAGAGCAGAACCGAAAGACATGGATTTGGTCTGATATCATGAATGACCTGCACCTGTCGTCAGATGACAGGACACCATTTCAAGACCATCTTGAAGAATTGTCGAAAAGGACTACCTCTATTGTGATTCTTATTGTCATATTAACCGGTATATGGTCCATATCCATTGACGAGATACTCAGATACACCCTAAACCAATTAGATCCATGCAGTGAAGCATGTGTCAATATATTTTCACCAGATGAGTGGGCAGGAACTCGATGGTTGAGTGCAGCTATTTTGGGGGTGTTTACCGCTGCACCCTTCGCAATGACACAAGCATATGGATTTGCGAAACCCGGTCTACTTCCTAGTGAAAGAAGAGGAATGATAATCTGGATGATTTTGATGTGGATTTTATCACTATCAGCGATTGTATTTGTTCTATTTCGATTCCTTCCTTGGCTATACGGATATGGTCATTCATTCAATGATGACACTGGACTTGTTGGAAGATATGATGCAGCGGAGATGCTTAGAATCTCAATATCGATAGCATGGGCGATGATACTTGTTTTGGCCGCAATGAGTGTCGTAACAATTGCCGGCGCATCCAAATTATTGTGGTCTGGAAATTCTAGTTGGTGGCGTTTACGCATCCACGGTTTTATGCTAATGTTACTGTGGTTGGTTATTCCTCAACACTTACCCGGTTTACTATTTTCTTTAACGATTGTAGCATCAGGTCTTGTTGAGATTATTGGCTGGAAATCATTTCGCGCTCCCATGCCGTTGGCTTATGGCTTGAAGGACATATTAGACATTGAAGGTAGAACACATAGAGTGCTATACGTGGATTGCTCCTGTTGTGGAACTACTCCATCGATCAAGCCCCTGAATGGTATGGGCATCATGTCATACCGCTCTGTTTGTCGCTCAAAAGAAGAGCAGGACAATCTTATCGATGTTGTAAAAAGGTTTGGAGCAAGTCAAATTGTATTCTCAGGTTGTGTGATTGAATCACTACCAGTTAACTACCTAGACTCATTGAGGTTCCTAGGTTGTTCAGTAAGTTCTCTAAATCTTTCAAGACTAACTACAATAAGGACTGACAACAATCTAGTCGATTGTTCCTTGGCCATGGCATGGATTAGGCATCCATGGAGTGATAGAAGTGCTGAGGAAAGATGTGTTGCTGTGATTAAAGACAATGATATCGTTACAATCATTTACGGAGAGAAGATACCATTCGGCCTGAACATTCAGCCAGGTGAGGCATGGTTGACTGCACCTACAGATTCACTAATCGATAAAATCGAAAAACTAGGTGTCAATCTGACATATTCTAGCAATTGATTCAAAGAGAATAACTGCCACATATAATCAATGCGACCTGCAATTGGTTGGCCTATCGCAGTCCTTTTTGGACTACTTAGCGTCATTGCATTCGCTAACGGTGAAGCACTCAATGAATGGGTTAGAGAACATGCCATCGTTATCGATTCAGATGATGAAGCAACACTTGTTGGAATTGCTGAAAATGAAAAATGGTTTGTTGTCTTAATTGATTTCCCTGACCAAAATGAAAACTCGAACTGTAATCAACAGAGGGCTTCCAATTTACTCGATGACTCAGCAAAAAACCACATCAGGCAAGCATTCGGACAATCAATTTCATTGGAAATTGATTACCATGATGAAATCATAACAACAAGCTCTCCACTTGGAGATTACGGACACGATATCGACTGGGAAAAAGACGTGGGCAAGAATGGTGTAAACCCGCATATACTTGCGCAGGAAATAGTGACTAAGATCAAAGGTGATGTTTCTGATTGGTCAAAATACGACCTAAATGATGACGGATGGGTTGACAGATTCCTCATCCTACACTGCACAAAACCACAGGAAGATGGAGGCGGTGCGAATTCTAGAATATGGTCGCACTTCTCTTCAATAGAGGAGGTTGTCGACTTACCAGGAGATATGAAAATTTCACACTATACAATTGCCAGTCAACATTCGTCAAACAACTTCGGGACAATAATGCATGAAATGTACCATCAACTAGGTGCTGCAGATCTTTACGCAGTTCACGATGACACAGTAAATCAAGACTGGAAAGGAATTGGTAAATGGGACATTATGGCAAGTGGAAACTGGAACGGTGACGGTGCATGGCCCGCTCTTCCAACAAGCCCGAGCATAGAACTGGTCGGTGGGCAACGCCATCAGGAAATCGAACTTGAATGGTTGCCTGGAACAGGCTGTACAGGCCCTGCTTACACCTTCACAGGATTTGCTGAGGGAGGAGACTCCCTCAAAATTCCAATCGGTGATGAGGAATATATTTGGATTGAGTACAGAAGTGATTTTGGGTACGATTCGAATCTTCCAGGTAATGGTATACTCGTGCTCCAACAAGATTTGAGAGCTGGTGAAATCGAGGATAATTTAGTGAACTCACATCCAGATAGAGCATGGTTGAAAGTAATCGAAGCAGATGGTGAGCAGAACATGGTCGCTGGAAATAACGAAGGTGAAGAAAGTGATGTTTTCACTGATGGTGGCCTATTTGGTAGTGAAGGAATACAAATAAGGAATCGTGATGGTATCCTTGTTGATTGGTCTGCTGAGATTAACATCACAAACGGCACACCAACTGTCGAATTTTCATCGCCAGAATGTGGCCACATAACGGATGTTGACCTTCCTGACTTTGGTTCTGTACTAACAGTGAACGATAACATTCCTATCGAAATCGATTGTGAGGGAATCGAGTATAATCTCGAAAGCAGTGATGGCCGAAGTATATCGGTTTCAAATAATGAAATCCAGTTTGCAGAGAGAGGTACAAAAGGAGTTCTTGGTCTAATCTCAGGGACAATTGAATGCTCTCAAGGAACTCCTTTTGATATACGCCACGAATTTGAAATTCTGGGCAACATACCAGTAGAAACAACATACAAATCCGAAATACCAGTGATTGATTCCTCAATAATCAAAATTCCAATAGAATTGATAGGAGAAGATTCTCAGATTTGGCTTGTAGGGATAGATGGTCCATTATCCAGAGTGGCAGAGACCTCAGTAACACAAGAACTGGAAAAAGGTAGTGAGATTATAGTAGATATTTCTCCTTCAGGCCTACTTCAAGAAGGAATGATTGTCCGAGGAGAAATAGTCTTAGCATCTGAATCTGGACACAACTACCACATCGATGTAGAGTTAATCGCTCAAAGCAAAGAAGAGTCAACTCTCGAAGAGTGGACAAGCCCTGCAAAATTGATTCCAATAGCATTAGTGTTGGCTGCTGTTTGGGTGATATTGGGTATTCAATCACCTACCAGGGAGGTGACGTCTGATCAACAGGAACTTCCAGCCACCTCTGTTTACAGCGATGACCCATC
Source organism: Candidatus Poseidoniaceae archaeon (assembly GCA_049606035.1). Taxonomy (GTDB): domain Archaea; phylum Thermoplasmatota; class Poseidoniia; order Poseidoniales; family Poseidoniaceae; genus MGIIa-K1. The sequence continues at coordinate 48,335 of JBMYVD010000002.1, forward strand.
CTTTGTTGACTCCTTCGGCGAGCCTTACTGAAAGGCAAACACCTTCCCAATTCTTTGGAGAATCTGCCTCCATCTGCATCAAAAACGGAGCGTGGTCTTCCTCGACTTTCGTGGAATATACCCGCCATCTGCAACCATACTTGAACCCAGGTCTCATTAGTAATCCTCTAGAGTTAAGCTCACCAAAGAGGTCCGTAACCGGGTTTTCTACACCGTTTATCCAATCCAATTCATCATCTCTTAGGAATTTCCTTGATAGGTGCTCAACTCCTAATAATGGATAGTTATCTCGAGTAGCAGGTGTCAAATTGCCTCGTGGTTCAATCAATTCCATTCTATACATCGTAACATCCATCTCATCGTCAACAATAGCAAATTCTGCATTCATGTCTTTACTTGAAACGGATTCAATCCAATCCAGCAAATTATCGATGTCCAAATCCTCTCTCGCCCTAGCCCATCTGACTTCAGCATCAGCATTGCCTTTGTTGGGATGTGATTCCCTCGACCACCTCAACCATTTACCAGAAATTGGAACCACCTTTTCTCCCGCGCTTCTGACAACATCATAAGCTACTGCTTTGTGAGCGAAATCTGGGTCGAGTTGCAATTGAGAATCAACCCAGCCATCCTCCAATGGTACGTGACGGTGCCAATGACAGAACATAATTTCCTCACTAGTTAGGATAATTCCACCATCAACTGGCTTGCCCAATGCCGATTTTTGATAAAGGCGATTTGATAGTGGTGCTGAAAGAAACCATCCCTCTCCCATTTTCACGGGGAGAGGGTTAGGTTTGGTCGGTGAACCTTCACTTGAAAGTCCGATTGGCCTTGTAGGTCTGGGTCTTGGTTTAGACTTACGACCCTCCGCCATGTCCTGCCCATAGTGACCAGTCTTATGTGCCTCCCCCTCCTCCAAAGAGATGGGGAGGTTAATGGTCGACGGTTATCTTGGTACAATGACTACTGAAGAAAGGATGCTATTACACCTTTTTGACAATCCATTACCCGAAGGGCAATGGGAAGCACCGTTTACTGTAACCCAAGCGGGAATCTCTGCAGCTGTGCATGTCCAAAGGAAGCATGTTCCTAGGACTCTAAAACGCTTAGAAAATCGTGATGAACTTCACTCAGGACAAAGACATGTCCCCGGCGCAAAGCAAAGGCGCCGTGTTTACGGATTGACCGCAAAGGGCAAAGAAAGGGCAGGAAATTTGCGTGATAATATTCTAGCAAAAAATGTTCTAGTAAATGGTGAACCAATCATTCTTGGTACCCTAAGAAAAGGAGGTCAAATGACGTTGGACCTTCTTTCGCATGTCGATGAGGGAATGGTGTTCCACGACAGCCCTGTTGTATCTCCTGTATCAAATCCAGAAGGAATTGCTTCGCTGGATGCCCAGGCAGGAGAAAATCTAGTGAAGAGAATGTTTGCTAGAGCATGGGAAGACGGAAAAATCACAAAAGATGAGCAGCAACTAATTTCTGAAGTCGTCACATTCTTGGGAATGCACCCTGAAAGGGTAGAAAGATTATCTGAAGAGGCTAGGAAAGCGCAAAATGCACCACCGCCGGAAGATGTTTACCGAGACATGTTGAGACAAGCACTAGTCGATGGTGAAATCGTGGAGGATGAAATTGCCTTGCTCAAAACTATGCGTCAAGCATTCGGAATCGATGATGAAAACCATTTACGAATATTGTCAGAAGCGAGGTCGGATCCTGTTCTCGATGAAAACACCATGACTTACAGGGCTACATTGAAAACCGCACTCACAGATGGAATGATTACATCGGATGAGGATGCTATGTTGAAAACACTTAGAGATAATCTCGGAATTCCAGATTCAAGACATGCAAGTTTACTAGCGGAATTGCTAGACAAAGATGAGTAAAAAAGGTGAAGAAAATGGGAATGAGCGATATCGAATACGAAACCCACGATCGCTTGGTAAATCTTCAAAGTCAAATCAAGAATATGTCAGGAGATGTTGTTTTAGTTGGAGATATTATGCTCGATAGATATATTCATGGTTATGCAAATAATCTGAATTCTAGAGCACCAGTCCCTGTTTTGAAGGAGACAGAAAGATACGAAGATGTTGGAGCAGCGGCGCACGTCGCTAGAGGGCTTGAGAACATAGGATTAGATGCAATTCTCTTCGGTGTGATTGGCGACGATCAAGCCGGTGGTAATATCCTAGAAGCTTTGGAAGAAGAAGAAGTCGATTGTGACGGAATCGCAATAATCGAAGACAGAATTACTACTGTCAAAACCAGAATGATTGCAGGTAGAGAATACTTAATTTCAAGCCAGCAGTTACTCCTTCGTTGGGACATCGAAGATGATACGCCAATTGATACAGAAGCGCATTCATCAATTATTGACCAAGCTGTGACAAAAATTGGTTCAGCAGACGTGCTTGTAATCTCCGATTATGGTCAAGGAGTCGTTACAGATGAAGGTGCATCGCGTCTAATCAATGCAGCAAAGATCGCTGGAGTTCCAGTTATTTGTGACCCAAAACTAACCGGTCTTCACAGAACAGCAGGAGCAGATTGGGTTATTTTCCAGACCAGAGGATTGGATTTGATGGCAAAGAGAATGGCAAGTAGTGACTCCTCTGAAGCAGCAAAGATTCTGATTAAAGAGAATGATTGGGGTAACCTCGTAGTACTTCAGGGAGAAAATGGAGTTACTGTATACACTAAAGATGAACAAGTAATCTCTGCGCCATGCACGTTAGCAGAACCAAGAGGAGCGATTGGAATTATTGACGCAGCTGCAGTAGCAGTTGCTGCAGGTGTTAACCTTGGCTTAGAAGTTACAGATATTGCCCACCTAGCAAATGCTGCTTGTGAGTGTATAATGAGTGGAACACAAAATTTCACTGTTACAAGTGATGACTTGGCAAATCGTCTCGGAGAAGTTGCATGGAGTCTTCAGATTTCCCAGAGGTGAACATATGAGTTTCTGGGTTCGTCCCACCACAGCAGATATTGGTATTCGTGCGTTTGGGCGCAACCAAAATGATCTCCTCAAGGAAATGACAAACGGCATGCAGTCGATAGTTCTAGCCCCGGGTCAAGACCTAAATTCTATACCCCGAAAAGTTGCAAGATGGGAAGTTTCACACGATGGTAATACTGACATTCTAGTCGTGAAATGGTTGGATGAAGTAGTGTACAGGAATGAAGTACACGACGAGTTTCTAATCGATTGTCAACCGATGATAAAGAATGGAATGATTGAGGCTCAGGTATCATTTGTACCTAAGGAAAGCGTAAATCTAGAATTAGAGATCAAAGCAGTAACAACTCACGAATTTCAATTCAGAGAAGTGAGTTCGGGTGAAACAATATCCTCAGAGTGGCCAGAGATTCCATCATTCGATGGCCCTGGATGGTACGGAGATGTCGTCTTTGACATCTAGAGTGGCAAGAATACCGGCCAACAACCCAATTGGCCCCATCATCATGCACAATAGAAGAATAGGCATTGAAACTTGAATCGGTCGTTCTGCTGCAAGCATTCGCATCCAAATATATCTTCCAATGAAAGTGTCCATCACGAGGAAATGCAACCAAGCAAGAATTACCATGTCATCGCTAGAGAATAGATCAACTACAAGCTCTGGCGTTGGCATTTGTGACCCTAACGTAATCAAAACATCTGGTGCATTTGGAAACAATAGGAGAGCGTATGAGGTGACTAATGGAAAGACACAGATTCTTACGTCCCCAACAAATTTGCGGGTGATGTCGTGCTTTGGAAGAAACCACATCATGAACCACAATGGAAATATGAATAGCGATGAGAACCAGAAGGTAATCGTTGCCAATTCCATCAATCCACCTCGTAATAAAATCAGACTATTCTTTTACAATAGTTTGTATAAGAGCAGGTGGGAATTCCATGGGTGGACTCTCGTACCCATGGGCCAAATCCACAGACTTCCTCCGTCCCGTTACCCCACGGCACCCATGGCCCCAGGTAGGGCTGCTCCGTTCCCGGCCTGACCTGTTCCCCCGGTTATTCAGTTCCCGACTCCTTCCGGTTTCGGTTCATGACACCCGGGTCACGTGGGGGCGAGACATCGACGTCCGCCTGTGGGAACCCATAGGCCGGCTGAGCCGCCCCTTGGCTTTCGGACCGCCATTTGCGATTTGCGGAAGAGGGCACGCAAACTCCCCTCCTATCCCGGCTATCCGTGAGGCTTGGGTATTTTGAACCCACCGTAGACTCATTCTTCAGTTGCTTCCTCATACTTTGAAGGACAACTCGTCTTAATTACCTCAGCTTCAAAGACCCATTCACCGTTCTTTTCTACTAAAATTCCCTCAGCGTAAACAGTCCGATTGTCTTCTAAACCACCGGAAGTTTGTGCATTGCTGAAATCAATAACAAGTTCAGAATTTTCTCCGTGGATTATGAAGAGATTGTTTACTGAGTCTATGCTACCGTCAAGAACCTCTCCACGAATTGCAATTTCTCTACCCTCGACACTGTTAGGATCATCCATTACTTCGTCAACTGTCCTCGTCGCTTCTGGAGTATTGACAAGTACCGTGGCTGCTAGAGCAGCCGTCAAAATCGCCCCAATAATCAGTAATTTTGAACGATGTGTTAGCATATCATTCACCCCTAGCAATACCTACGGCTTGGCGCAAAGCTGTCATTCCTTTAGACTTGAGTTTTCTGTCTAAACCGTTAACTATCTCTTTTACAACACTAGCACCATTGAAAACCATTGATGAATAAATTTGGATTAGACTTGCTCCGTTGGTGATTTTTTCCCAAGCGTCATCTGAATCTGAGATCCCTCCAACTCCAATAATTGGCCAACTTCCATCAGTATGGTCAGCGATTAGCCTAATTACCTCTGTTGAACGGTTCTTGAGCGGTTTACCCGATAAGCCACCCTTTTCAGACATGATGTCGGATTCATCAGGCCTAGCAATGGTTGTATTTGTTGCTACTATGCCCGCACAACCCATTCCCCTTGCGGTATCTACAATGGATTTGATTTGAAGGTCTTCTAAATCTGGTGCGATTTTTACAAGGACTGGTTTGTCACCAGAATACTTCATGACTTCTGAGATAATCCTAGCCAGGTCATCATCCTTCTGCAACTCACGAAGGTTTGGAGTATTTGGTGATGAGACATTGATTACGAAACCATCGACGTAAGGGCCGCATAATTCTACAGTTTTCGCGTAATCCAGATGAGCATCCTCAAGACTTGTAATCTTAGATTTGCCCACGTTCAAGAATACAGGAACATTTGGTTTCCTAGCCGTTGCAAGGTGAGATGCCATCTTTTTACTTCCGGGGTTATTGAATCCCATTCTATTAACAAGAGCACTGTGTTTTGGTGAGCGGAACATGCGTGGTTTGGGATTACCTGTTTGTTCGTGTTCGGTAATTCCACCAACTTCAATGAAACCAAATCCTAGAGTTTCCCATCCTTGCATTGCTTCAGCCTTCTTATCCATGCCAGCGGCAAGACCCAATGGATTAGAGAATGCCATACCAAACTCTTCTATTTCGACATTTTTAGGACGATACAATATCCTCAACAACATTCTCCCGAGAAATGTAAATGATGCAAATCTAAGTCCGATAAGAGCTCTTTTGTGTGCTTTTTCGCTATCCATTATAGAAAGCATGGGTCGCACAAGCAAAGAGTAACCTAGTCCCATTGGATGAATGGTCTAGAGCGCATTCTTCAAATCTTGCCCCATATTGGGAGATAATGTGGACATAACTGACGTTCGTTGGCCTTCCCTGCGTGAGGCTGCGCGTAGATTCTTGCGAGAAGATGGTTGTACTTTGTCCGTGCCACAAGAATACGAGAGCAGGGCTTGGAATCTCGTACAAAAAATCTCAGACAAAGTTCCCGCAAAACTCGACCTTCCTGATGTCACCATAGGCGAGTTACGTGTGATAGGTTTGGCGCAGATTGGGGGACCTAAGCCAGAAATTGACATATGTTGGGTTCCAGATTCCAATTTTTCAGAGTTTGAGGAACAGGTACTAGACTTGTTGGAAGCAGGCTATCCTGGTTGTATTGGATGTGGCGGTCCCGGTTCGGAAGGTGAGTGGAATGAAGTTATCCGACGAGCAGAAATTGAGAGTAAAAAATAGTGTGATATTTTCTCAGGTACTATAGTACCTGTTCCAAACCCGACCAAACCGAGGCTTCAAGTATCGCCGGTTTTCCCCAGCAAATCCATGCCAGTTGTCGTCATCGCCGAGAAGCCGAGCGTCGCTACTGATATTGCAAAAGTTCTCGGGGTAAGTAAAAAGAAGGAAACTCATTGGGAATCTGATGAAATTTGGATTACTTGGGCAGTTGGACATTTACTTGAACTGAAAACTCCTGAAGAATACGATGAATCGTTCAAGAATTGGAGAAAATCAATCGACAAACTTCCATTTATTCCTGAAAATTTCAAACTTAAACCAATAACTGGAAGAGGGAGTAATCGAAAGCAGTTAACCGCTATCAAGAAAATGATCACTTCGAAGGATTGCTCAGAAGTTGTCAATGCGTGTGACGCTGCTAGAGAAGGAGAACTCATCTTCAGACGCATTGTCGAGTTTTCAAAAGTCAAATGTAAAACAAGTAGAATGTGGCTCCAATCATTGACAAATGATTCAATTCAAAATGCCTGGGACAATCGAGTTTCATCGTCCGACTATGAACCTTTGAGAGATGCTGCTGTTTCCCGAGCTGAAGCAGATTGGATAATCGGAATGAATGGTTCAAGAGTTGCGGCAACGTTTCTCAGAACAAGCCGAAATGACAAGAAATCACTCTCAATTGGTCGTGTGCAAACCGCTACACTTGGTATGATTGTGGACCATGAAATCGAAATATTGTCCCACAATCCAGCGCCATTTTGGGAACTGGAAGCCAAATTTTCCTCAGGAGATGCAACCTGGTCTGCAAGATGGGAAAGGACTGGACACAAAGATGACCCCGAAAATCCGGAAATAAAAGCTCACAGAATTACAGAGTTGAGCGAGAAAGAGATGCTCGAAGAAATTTTAGAGAGCGATGGCGATTTTACGGTAAGCCAAACCGATAGAGACTCGAAAGAAAAACCACCATTAAATTTCGACCTCACTAGCCTACAAAGAGAAGCAAACAATCTATGGTCTTGGTCTGCTAGAAGAACACTTTCTGTTGCACAAGAATTGTATGACACACACAAACTTACTACATATCCAAGAACAGATTCACGGTTCCTACCTGAAGATATGATGGAAGAAATTTCCAAGACGATTAGGCAACTTGGCGCCCAGGATAAACTCAACGAACATTCGCAAAGACTAATCGACAATGGATTGAAAAATGTCAAACGAAATTTTGATGATAAGAAGGTCTCAGATCACTATGCAATCATCCCAACAGGTAAACTTCCGCCAAGTGGTCTCAGCAGTGATGCTTCTAAATTGTACGATCTAATCGCTAGACAATTCCTAGCATCTTTCCACCCTGAATCCGTTTGGAAGGTTGAAAAACGTACTACCACCAAGAAGGGTCAAAATTTCATTAAGGAAGCAAGGAGCCTCTCAACACCTGGTTGGCGTGCGGTTAGACCAAAAAAACAGGATTTGCCAGAGGGATGGGGCAAGTTACCAGCAAACCCCTGTCCAAGTCAATTAGTAGCGCATGAATTCAAAGAAGAAAAAACAAAGCCTCCTGGAAGGCTCAAAGAAGCAGGATTACTTCGACTAATGGAGCATGCTGGAAAGAAAATCGATGATGAGGAATTAGCAGCCGCAATGAAAGGAAAGGGGCTAGGAACTCCTGCAACAAGAGCAGAAACAATTGAGAAATTGATTACTCGGGAATTTATTGGAAGAGGAAAGGGGGGCTCACTAAGAGCTACCGCACACGGAATCAAAATGATAGATATTCTCAGAAGGATACCAGTAGATTGGATTACGTCAGCGGAGTTAACAGGAGACATGGAAGCAAAGTTGGATGGCGTTCAACGTGGTACAAACCAAAGAGATTCTTACATGTCTGAAATAAGAAGTCGCGTCCAAGAACTAGTTGACAAGATTAGAGACCACGACCGCTCTGAACTTTATTCAAAGAGTGAACCAATAGGTTCTTGTCCTCTTTGTCGATCAAATGTTGGTGAAACGATTCTTTCATACATTTGCGAAACAAACGAAGGCAGGGACAAAGGTTGCTCCTTCGTTATGTGGAAAGATGCCAGCGGTCGCTGGTTCGACAGAAAAACTGCATCAAGATTGCTACAGGAAAAATCAATAGAAAATTTACATGGCTTCTTCTCAAGAAACGGTGATGGTTACGAAGTTAGTGTTAATATCAATGATAGTGGAAAAGTTGTGATTGCTGGTAGTACTGCCCAAACAACAGACGCTAGCGACGCTGAGTTGTGTCCATGCCCAAAGTGTGACCAAGGTACAATCAGAATCGGCGAAGCCACTTATGCATGTGACAATGCTGAGTGTAAATTTAGAGGACTGGGGAGAAATGTTTGCAAAAGAGACATCTCAGTTGATGAAGCAAAGAAGATTCTAACAGAAGGCAAATCGGATTTGATTGAAGATTTCACCTCCAGAAGGGGCAAACCATTCCCAGCCTACCTGGTTCTTGAAGCGAATAAGGTTGGGTTTGAATTCCCACCTCGAGCACCGCCTGCTGACGCAAAGAAATTCCCTGTTGTCGAAGGGTTGCTTGCAATCTGTCCAAAGACAAATGTGGGGATTATTGAAACTGAAACTCACTACCAGGCTGAAGAAAACTCAGAAGGCTGTAAAATCTCGTTATTGCGAGAAATCAGCAAGAGGACTATTACAAGAGAGGAAGCAAAGGAACTTGTCGAAAAAGGCAAGGTTGGTCCGTTCGATGATTTCATCTCCAAAGCTGGGAAACCTTTCACAGCAATACTGTATATGAAGAAAGATGGAAAGATAGGATATCGCTTTGCAAAGAAGTGAAGCGGCACAACCTTGACATGATTGATTGATACAGAGTATAGCAATGTACGATGTTGTCATCATCGGAGCCGGCCCTGTCGGCGGCAGATTGGCAACAGAATTGAGTGCTCGAGGCATATCGACTCTGATGATAGAAGAGCATGCTGAAATTGGACGACCATTCCAATGCGCAGGATTGGTAAATCCACCAGCTATGGAAATGGTTGGACTCGAAGAAACCATTTTGCAAAACGTCGATGGTGCTCTAATACATTCTCCATCAGGTATCATGGTCCCCGTTGGTAAAGATGGAAGGGTAAGAACTCATGTAGTGTGCAGGAAAAAATTCGACCAAGGTGTTGTTGCACAAGCAATGGAAAAAGGTTCACACCTTTGGCTACTATCGAGACCGACTAGCGCTGAAATAACGAAGGATGGAGTAAACCTAGTTGTTGAAAGGGAGGGAGAAATCACAGAAGTGAGTTGTAAATTACTCGTAGGGGCTGATGGAGCACACTCATGGACTAGAAGATACTTCAAAATGGGTAGGCCAAAAGAAATGATGGTTGGTTTCCAAGCCGATGTTAGCGGACTAAGTGGCAAAGACAATTGGTTGGAAATGTACACTGGAAAAGACATTGCTCCCGGATTGTTTGCTTGGGTTATTCCTTGTGGTGACAACACACATAGGATTGGGCTCTGGGGTAGGGCACAAGATTTGGAAGGCAAAAGCGTGGAACATTATTACGATGCTCTGATTTCGCACCCACTCTGGAAACAAAGATTCTCCGGTATGAAGGAAATTGCAAGGTATTGTGGACCCGTTCCTTGTGGTACGATTAAGAAACCATTCAAGGATCGTGTAATGGTGATTGGAGATGCTGCAGGAATGGCAAAACCTACCACAGGAGGAGGAATTGGTCCAGGATTCAGGCAAGTTGAGGCAATTGTCGAAAAACTTAGCATTGCGATACAAAAAGATAAACTCGATGCATCTCACCTATCCTCAATCTGTAAATCCTTCAAATCTTTCAGAAGAGAACAGGATAGAGCAATGGCGTTGCGTGACTTACTTGTCACAATTCCAACAGATGAGGAATTAGATTCTCATTTCCGGATGTTCAACCGACCAGAAATTCTTGATTTGATTAACAAAGAAGGAGACATCGAACACCCTGTACCACTTGGTATGACTCTGATGAGAAAAGTTCCTGAATTTAGAAAACTGGCAGTAAAGGCAGGTTTCAAGTTATTGTTTGCATAGGTGAGATTCGTGGTAGAGGTAAAGCATCGAATTAGGTATCCCCCATTCGAGTCCTCCAAACTTAATGCGGAAATGATTCCTATCGTAGAAAAAACGTTTGAGGTTGATGGGGCTGTAGTTCCACCGTTTATCCTAGGCAAAGAAGATTCTTGGTTCGTAGAGAGGACAATAAATGGGGAGTATGATGTGGATACTGACTACCATGGCGATATTCCTCAGATAATCGAAAAACAAAGAACTGGATGGTATTTATTGCCCCACCCAATTCACGCAAAGGCAAGAATTTTCATAAATTACGTAGTTATAATCCTACTATTCTGCTTATTCTATCTTTTCAGCACCCCACTGCAATCATCGATTGGAATTCCGACTTTTGGAACCGGCAAAGTTAGGCTGGGATTACTCGATTATCCAATCCTCGCCGTAGTTGTTGTACCATTGATGATTGCTCCAATCGCATTGAGAGTGACTGCTAACTTAGGTGATTTGAATAGACAAAAGAAGTTCTTAGCAAATCCACCCCCTAAACCAAAATTCGATTTCGTCAAGACTGAGAACGGCTCTAATCTTAAGGGGGAAATTAGAATCTCTGAACCAAAAGAGGACTGGATTTCAATGAAATTGTCTTGGAGGGTGGGAATTTTACCGCCTGCGAGACATAAGGTATTTGCAGCGCTAAACAGAGACCTAAACGGCCAACCTCCTCCCGGATTAACAACGGCACTCCCACACCATTGGGAAAAGGGCTTGGATGATGGGACTGGCATGGGTGAAGACGCTCCTATGGAGAGACACGATGCGCCAGGAGGAGTTTTCCTCAGACCGATGCGAATAATGAGTTCTAGTGCACAGTGTGATATCGACTTAGAGGGTGGAAAATTTGAGCTCGAAAAGCCGGATGGAGAATGGCCAGGTACAGTTTATGGTGACTTGGTCAGAGTTCACTGGGAGTTAATCGTAAATATTGAGAGAGAAAGTGGAGGACCTCTTCTATGGGTTGAGCCACTAACCGTAGCACATTCAAAGGAACAAATAGTGAATGATAATTTGTCAATTTCTGATGGACGAACAGAAAGTGATACTTTGTAAATGAAAGAATTCATTTGCTTAACCTGTTCTCCACAATCATGGAGCGCAAGGTGGCCATTGCCGTGTTCTTGGCTTTTGTTATGCTATTATCGGGTTGCTTTGGGAGTGGCGAGCCAGTAAACGAAGACAAGGAAACCGAAGAAATAGTCCCCGTTACAGCATCATTCAATTCTATCATGACTACGGGTAGCCCTTCGGTTGGTGAGATTTTGATCATTGAAGGAATAATTGCAGTAAACCCTACCGGCACAGATTACTCAGTAGAATCTGACATAATTACTCCAACAGGATTGAGGTCAATCGAAGCTACGTTCTCCAATACAAACTCAGGAACTAGAATGATTTTCATGCCAGATGAACCTGGTGAATGGATGGTAAACTTGCGTTTAGTAGTTGATGGCTTAGAAGAACCAATTCAGACTAGTGTCCAATTTACAGTTTTGACCCCAAGTGAAGGAGACACAATTCTATCGACCGATTCTGTAATCGAAATGGACATTTCAGCACCACTAACAATATCTGGTAAAGTAATTCATTCATCGCCTGAATCTTGTACTGTCAGTGATGGTTCTAACTCACAAGTTGCAAATGAAGCAGGAGAGTTCAGCATCAATCAAGGCGTTGTGGAAGAGTCATATAACCTTACGATTACTGCAACTTGTGGAATCTGGACAGAATCACAAGACTCCAGATTAGTTAGGGTAATTCTAGCATCAAATAATGATGTGGACGGAGATGGAATACCCGATGATTCGGATTCCTGTCCTAATGGCTACGGAGAAGATGAAGGATGGAATCCAAATGAAATTACAGACCGCGATTCTGATGGTTGTCATGATTTCGAAGAAGACCTAGATGATGACAATGACCTTATTCCAGATGTTGATGATGACTGCGCTTCTGAAATTGGATGGGTAAGCGACTCAGTAAATGATTACGATACGGACGGATGTGCAGACTCAACTGAAGATAATGATGATGATAGCGATGGTGTCGAAGATGCCAACGATAGTTGCCCTAAAGGAGAAATCGGATGGGAGTCAAAGCCCTATACTGACTGGGATTTAGACGGTTGCAGAGATTACACCGAGGATATTGATGATGACAACGACTTGGTAAATGATACAATTGATTCTTGCTGGAGAGGTTTTTCTAATTGGGCAAGTAACTCAACGACTGATTTTGATGGGGATGGATGTTATGACATGTCAGAAGACGAAGATGACGACAATGATGGTGTCAATGACGTCAACTCAACTGGTGTCACTCTCGATTTGTGCCCAAGAACTCCAAAAGGCGCACAGGATGTTGACGAGAATGGTTGCGATGCTACCGAAAGGGATTCAGACAATGATGGAGTTGTCGATGCTGAAGACAATTGCCCAGGAACCCCTACAGGAAATGTGGTAAACAACGTAGGATGCGCTGACTTAGACGGTGATGGTGTTTTCTCTAATGTTGACAATTGTGCAAACACCCAATCTAAGTGGACACCAGATGCAAACGGTTGTGCAGTATACCAGTTACCGGTTACGTGGAAAGAGACTGGACACGGCAGTGGCAGAATGGACACAGTTGCACACTTCTCACTACCAACGCTTGACGGAACATGGTCGTTTAGAAATGAATGGACAGGTAATGATGTCTACATATTCCTGTTCAAGTACACTGACTCTTCAGGAAATAGTAACAATGCTGATTGGTCAAAGAACCCTGGACCGATGATTAGACAATTACCAGACAATGCTCATCTTTTCTACGGTTCTTTTGATAATTCATACAATAGTGACGTACAAGGCAGAAAGGTAGCAGTCCAAAATGCACTTAACGCTGATGAGGAATTGAAGTGGGAAAATAGAATCCACTACATTGACCAAGATATGTCCACAGCTTCTGGTGGAATTGGGGACTTGATTAGCAATTGGAATTCGTTCTATTATGGAATCGACAGATTCCAAAGAGCAAGAGAAATTGGTTCAATCTATGCTTGGACATCACAAACAAACGACATCACGCATTGGGCTTATGAGGCTAGAATGTACAACTATGAATTCCCGACAGAGGTAAGGGAGAATGACCCAAACATACACACTGTAACAATCGTAGATGAAGTGTGGCACAGTGGAGGATGGGGTGGAGGATACACTTCAACTTACGAAAATACCACGATCTCTCTTCCAAACAATATCAGTACATACGATACTTTGGAAGTATTCCATGAACATGCCTGTGAGGACAGAAGAAATCGATACCAGAAATCTGATGGAACTTACGGCGGCTGTCACGAATGGGATTATCTTGCTTACATGAAAATATGTGATAGAGACAACTCGAGTAAATGTGGCACAGAATTCATGCGGTGGATTACAACTTATGGCCGTGAAGGTCGGTGGTTAACCGACATCTCACCATATTTATTCATGTTAGAGGATAATGATGTTAGAAATTTCAAGTATCAAGGAGCAAATAAAGGAACTATGACTGTTAAGTTACTATTCTCTAACTGGAATGTTGGTGAGAGAAGTACATCGGGAGAACAGGTGTTTACTGGGGGCCAATTTGCTGGTGAATACAATAATGAATCCAGATACAAGAGGCAACATAACTTCACAACCTTATCAGATTTCAATAGCCTGAAGATCGTAGCAACAATCACAGGTCACGGATTCAATCAAGACCAAGCAAATTGTGCTGAGTTCTGTGACCATGAACATCACTACTACCTAAATGGTAATACGGCTTATGAATGGCACCCAATCGTCTATGATAATCAAGGATGTGAGAAGGAGGTCGATGACGGTGTTGTTGCCAACCAGTTTGGCTCTTGGCCATTTGGAAGAGCCGGCTGGTGTGCAGGACAAGACGTCAAACAATGGGTGTATGACATCACTGATTGGGTCGACAATTCCTCAATAAATAATCTAGAATACAAGGGATTATTCAACGGTCAGGAATATGTGCCACAAGATACCAACGGTGGTGGAAGGGAAATCAGAGCCAATATCTGGTTGGTGTATTACGACGCAAATTGAGTAGGCGGAGGTGCAGGCATTTCCGACAAACTGGATTTTGCATCGGGTGTATCAAGTAACTCGTAGCGAGAATTTCTTCGTCTTGGCACAAATCCTGCTCTAATTATTGCATCCTGTAACTCGATTTCTGTTGCTTGCATCTTGTCGGTACCAGATGCTGATACAACATTTTCTTCCATCATTGTCGAGCCTGCATCATCTGCACCACCAAGAAGTGCCATTTGTGCTATTGACAGTCCCATGGTCGGCCAGGATGCTTGTATATGTTCGATATTATCAAAAAAGAGTCTTGAGATAGCAACGTGGCGAAGATATTCTGTAGGTCCAGCACCCAACTCGAATTTATTTCTTCCACGGTTCCTTTTTCCGTATGAATTGTTTTCCAACTGAACCGGCCATGCAATAAACGAAGTGAATCCATTTGAGTAGTTCTCGAGACTGTAGTCTTGTAATTCTCTTATCCTGAACATGTGTTCAACCCGATTTTCAATTGACTCTCCAAAGCCAAAAACGTTTGTTGCACTGGTAACCAATCCAAGCGATTGTGCTTCTCGCATAACGTTTAGCCAGTTATCTGGAGAGCCCTTTTTTGGAGACACATCGGTTCTCACCGATTCAACTAGCATCTCTGCGCCCCCGCCAGGTAAACCATGCATTCCAGCGTCTTTCAAGTGGGTTAATACTTGGAGAGTGGAAATACCGGTTACTTCCGCAATACCTTCTATTTCAATAGGAGAAAAACAGTCGATGTCAATCGTTGGATGTCGTGACCTCAAGGAGGACAGCAATTCAGTATAATATTCGATTCCAAGTGCAGGATTAACTCCACCCTGCATTAGTATTCTTGTGCCTTCAATATTTTCAAGTTCTCGAACTCTGTTGCTTATTTCATCTATGGTTTGAGTATAAGTTTCATCATGTCCGGGCGGACGGTAAAATGAGCAAAACTGACAGTTTATCGTACAAACGTTGGTGTAGTTGATGTTACGGTCGATCAGATAGGTAACTTCTCTATCACCATTCATTTTGACCCTACGTGAGTTTGCTGCACTTCTAAGTTCATGCAATGGTGCGTCTCTATACAGAATCACCGCTTCATCGGTTGTTAGCCTAGAACCCTCTGATAATTGGTTCGCCAAGATATCTTGCCAATCCATTCAGACCACTCAAGCAGTACCAACTAACGCTTCAATATTAACGATTGTTTTCGGGCAATCACCTGATAGGACGTCAGGACCATCTTTGGTAATTAGCACATCGTCCTCGATTCTAATTCCAATATTAGCGTATCTTTCTGGACACTCAACATCGGGGCGCCATGCTCCAAAATACAATCCTGGTTCGACCGTAATTACCATCCCTTCTTCAAACAATCTTGGTTCATCATCAGGCCTGTAAACTCCCACATCGTGAACATCCATTCCCAGCCAATGACCTGTGTTGTGCATATACCAATTTTTCAATTCACCATCTGGACCCAGTGCCTCTTCCAAATCTTGTTCAATCACACCGATTCTGATTAGGCCTTCAGCCAGAACTCTACGGGCTGCATTGTGAGGTGCATCATATGTATTGCCAACCCTACATTGGTCAATTGCAGCTAATTGCGCATCCAAGACAATTTGGTAAATTTCTGCTTGTGCTTCGCTGAACTTACCGTTAACTGGCCAAGACCGAGTAATGTCCGAAGCGTAACCGTTGTATTCACATCCAGCATCGATAAGAATAACCTCGCCATCGTCACATGTATCATCATTTACAGTATAATGCAAAATGGTTGCATTCTCACCAGAACCGATGATTGATGGATAAGCGGAACCTGAGGTTTTACAGTACTTGAATAGGCCTTCGATTATTCCTTCTAACTGCCATTCACCAACACCAGGCCTTGTGTTAGCCATGGCCTGTATATGTGCCTGTGCAGCGATTTTTGCAGAATATCTCATCAGGTCAATCTCTGCATCTGATTTTCTTAGCCTCAATTCATTAATCATCCTGGATGGGTCAATTATGCTCACAGGACCAAGGCCAAATTTCTGCCTATCTCTGGAATTAGATTTAATTTCATTATCGACCAATCCATCGACTACAGAGTCAACTCCTAATTTTACAACAATCCGTGAACACTTGACAAGCATTTCTGATAGTGATTCTTCCAAGTCTTCATGGGAAACAGCGTTATCGATTGGCCAGTTTTTGACAGCGCCCTCAACACCAGGCCTGCGACCTTCCCAAATCTCTTGGAGGATATCCTTTGGTTGTACAAACAAAGTAGTAGTCCAATTACCATCATCATTGTATGCTGTGAATACAGCCTCTGGGTCCTCCCATCCACATAGGTAGAGCATGTCGCTACTAGAACGATATGGATAGTGGACATCATTTGAGCGTGTAGACTCATGCGGAGCAGTAATTATGAGCAAGTCATTTGGTCGCAATTGTGAAAACAATCTTTGCTGACGCGCAAGGAATTCTTCATTGCTAATCTTGGCAGGTTCAGGGCCTACTGCCTCAAGGGATTCTCCCCACATGTAACTCTCTAGCCACTCCGATTATTCAGTTATTGTTATGTCAGGTTTGCAAAATCAATCCCATAACTCACTTTCGTGACTGTTAATTTTCTTTACATCTTGTTCGGTGTTAATGGTAGTCTCGTTCCACTTAGGGAGAGACTTTGACTCCGAATCCTTGTTTTTAATTCTACCAAACATAAGTATTGAAAATCCAATAATCCCCAGCAATACCACGACTGAACCAAAATTCCAGTTATCGTTTTCCACCTTCTTATCTGATTCAATAGTTATTTCAATTTCATATGAATCGTTTGCCCCGTCATCATCTGTTACAATTAGTGATAGAGTGTAAGTACCCGCATCAAGCTCTGCAATTGAATAATCTTGAGAATTTGAAACTAATTTTGAGTCCAAATACCATGAGAAAGTAAATTCCTCGACTGAATCACCAGAGTCCGTGATATTTGGTTGCAATGAAATGTTAGCACCGAGAGAAAATTTCCAGGAATTTGGGTTAATGACATCTATACCTTCGATACCCATAACTAAAACTGGTACAGAATTTACTACGTTTATCTCAGATGTAGTAGAGTTAATCCTGCCAACCCAATCGATAACATCGAGCCTAATCGTATGCAAACCAGACTCATTTAGCATGATTTCCAAAATTCCGTTATCTTCGCTAGTTGGTGGTACAAAGACTGAACCATCTGGCTTAGTAACATACCAGACATATTGTAAGTTGTTAGTCCAAACTCCATCACTAGACCCACTCCCATCGATCATAATGGTGTCTCCTTCATTTGACTCGCTAGGGCTAATCATAGAGGACACTGGAGCGTTCCTATCAACGTAAACCGTAATCTCAATGGAGGGTGATTCCCTCAAGAATTTGTCTTGATAAAAATAGGTAAAACTCCAAACTCCATCATCTAAATCCATATCAGTGGCATTCAATGTGAAAGATGCGATATTTTCATTCCAGACTACTTGCATAATTTCTGAGAAAGATTCACCATCACACGCTCCATTTGGTGAACTACACCAACTCATTATGACATTCCCGTCGGCTGGTATGCTCTCGGAAAGTGTTGCGGTAGCAGAAATCTCTACTGGGCTATCGAGCATTATTGTGCTATCATGATTTGGTGATATGACGGGGTTATGTGGTCCTGGCCCGATGAAGATTATCCGGTTAAGGAACTCTTTACCCAAACCATTCGGTTGTCCGATTTCTAACCAGCATGTACAATTTAGTCCTTGGACATCAATAATTAGTGTCCAATTCCAAAGGCCTTCGTCAATTGGAGAGACAGTTGTAAAGTAATCTCCCATGCTGAGTACTGGCCATTCAATATACGGATTAGTTACGTCATATAGAACCCAATCTGCAGTCTGTGGGTTGAGATTTGTAGAACCGGTTACCTCTAGTGTATCATTCACCCAGAAGCCGTCAATTGATTCGCTTGTGAGTAAACCACTTGATTCAGTTCTGCCAAAATTGTTGGCCGACACTGGTAAAAGCATAAGCAAAACAGAAGCAATGACAAAACATGACTTCAGTTTGTTTTTCATTTACTACTCCTCAAACGCATTACACAATTGTCCTTGACCAGGGAAGCTGTTGATGTCCCTTGGATTAGTATCCCACTTGTATTCACAGTAATTGACGTGACCGTCACCGTCTGTGTCAACCATTCTGTCTACATCATCATATGGATCGAAATTGAAGTAATATTCCCAACCTGTTGCCATTCCATCATCATCATGGTCTTGATAGTAAACCTCTGGCCCATCATTCCAATCGTCACCATCTGTGTCGTTTCTGATTGGATTTGTTCCATTGACAAACTCTTCGAAACTTGTGTAATTTTCTAGATTGTCATAGAACAACTTACCATCCGGTGAGTCTGGATCGATGTGACAGTTACTAGACTGAGGATCATTGTACGATGGGCAATACTTAGCTACTAGTCCAGAGCGGTTCAACCCATCTTTGTCTGGGTCTTCCATTCCATCATCGATTCCATTACCATCTGAATCTTTCAGAGCGGGGTCCATTACACCACGTGCACCGTATGCACTGTATGTTGAATTGTCAACAAGTCCGATGACTAGAGCCTCTTCAGAGTATCTGACTTCCCAGCCGTCTGGCAAAAGATCACCATCTGTATCATCATCCACCGGGTTGGTGTTCCACCTATCTGGAGCTTCTGCTCCGTTTGATAGTGTATCATTGTCGATATCGTAAGTATCATCCTTCAATGAACCTAATGAAGGGTCTAGCGCCCACCGACCTTTACAACCATCACACAACGGATTTGATGGAACAATGAAGTTAGTCATGTTCATCTCATAGACTTCGTATTTCTTCTCTAGAATAAATCCACCAAGCCAGTTCTTCCAAACATATCCTCCATCCTCAAGACCACACTCAATCATCGAATCACATCCCGGAGGCAGCCAAAGGTCGGTTGCAACCCAAAGAGAATGAGATTTTGAGTTGTCTTCAACAGATTCGACTTGCATTTCCCAACCGTCTAACATACCATCTGCATCTGTATCGTTGATCAGCGGATTGGTTGGGTTCTGGAATGGGCGAGGTACGAACAAGACTTCGTTGCCGTCAATTAAACCATCACCATCAGTATCTGAATTGTTTGCATGTGTCAAGAAGTTGTCCTGGCCAAGAATTACTTCTTCACCATCTTCGAGTCCGTCATTGTCTGTATCATACATGCATGGGCTGGTGAAATATTCTTCTCCATACCATGAGAAACCATTCAAAGCCTCAGCTTGGTCTCCCAAACCGTCACCATCTGTATCTGCATTCGATGCGTTAGAGCCGGCGCCACAGACTTCGCTAAATTCCTTGAAATCAGACAATCCATCTTCGTCAGTGTCCCAAAGACCAGGGTCAGATGTAACTCTGACATTCTGTACCCCACGATTAACAACCAAGATGTCCCAACCAATAACTTCGATTCCGTCCTTGAGACCGTCACCATCGGTGTCAGGATTTAGCGGATCTGTTGAGCGTCCATCGATAATTCCATCACCGTCAGAATCTCTTGCATTATACTCCATCAAATTTGTAAACATCTCATCGATTTCTACAATCTCCATCCAAACATCAAGCCGGCTTTCAATTGTGTCACCTATCTCAACATTGATTGCGTAAACGTATCCGTCTACTGGGGCAACCAGCGGGACAATTTGCTGATTTCCACCAGATAGTGTAATCCTTGCTCTTGCAACAGTTTCGTTTACTGTAACCCAATCATCGAGTTCTACATCGATTGCAACGACTAGAGCTATATTTTCTAGTGTGCTATATGTGACTGAACCGTCGCCATCTGCGTCATATCCATCTCTATCTGAGTCAATGTCACCGTTCGAACCGTCCCTTGGGTCGAGTCCATTATTTGCTTCCCAGCCATCAGGCATTCCGTCTTCATCTGTATCCTCATGCCATGGCGAGGTGAACTTTCCTTCACCAAATGCAATTGCAACTTGGTATTCTTCGATGTTGTTCATTCCATCTTCATCCCAATCGCTATATCCATCCGAATTGTTAGCAGGGTCGAGAATTTGGGATGCTGCGACAGCACCACTAGCAGGGTGCTCAGTGGCATCGGAGAAGCAGAACTCGAACCCATCAGGCATACCATCACCATCTGTATCCCAATCCGAAGGACCGTTCATTTGTCCATCTCCATCCATATCTTCCTTGAACCATGCAAGTCCGTGTTCAAGAGCGTCTGCAGCGAAAGGTGCAGTTCTGCTGACAGGGTCGAGCAGGTCAACACCACAGTCTTGACCAGTTGCCATCATTACCATGATAGTTGAATTTGAAATTTCGTGGATGTCGTCTAGCATATCACCATCAGAATCAGCCTTTGTTGGGTCAGTTCCATATGCCTCTTCCTCTAGATTGAATAATTGGTCATTATCAGAGTCCAAGACTTGGTCACAGGAATGTTGGCCCGCAGCGTTAGCAAGTGAATCCCACTCTGGCGCCCCATTTTGCCCGTTGAAATGGTCTTCCAAACTTTCCACCATAGCATCTGTTAGTTCTACACAACCCCAGTTACCCGATAGAGGGTCGAATAGGGTGTAATTTCCTGCTGGGTGGAATACCTCTCTCTTGTATGTGACTTCCCACTTGTCGTTTAATCCATCTCCATCAGTATCTGCAAGTCTAGGGTTTGTTCCCTCTTCGACTTCTACAGAGTTGATTAGACCGTCTCGGTCTGGGTCACCTTTAGGACCATCATCAGGGTCAGGCCAAGAGTCTTCCTCTTCCTGCTCTTCGGCCCCATCAGAATTGGCTTCACTCGGGTCATTTTCCACGTCATCAGATTCACCGTTGTCCAGTGGGTTCAAACCATTCGCAACTTCCCAACCGTCCGACATAGTATCTTTATCCGTGTCTGGGTCGAAAGGATCAGTTCCGTATTGTGCCTCCACGGCGTCCACCAGTCCATCGCCATCTGAGTCCTTCGACTCTCCAGTATCAGAACCATCACCGATCAGGTCATCTTCAGCTGCAGGGTCGAAATCACCTGCCCCCTCACTTGTTTGGAAGAATCCTGATGCCCCTACAAATAGAGACCCGAAAATCATGGTTGAGACAATTGCAACGTAAGCCATTTGATTGTGTGACATAGACATTTTGATACTCTCCGCCGGCTAACCAACTCTTTCGACATCTGTTCCACACATAAACCTTCACGGTAATTGATTTTGACAAATGTCTTTTGTCGAGCGTTAACCGCGTGATATCTCATGCCTAGATTCGAGTTTAATTAGGTCAAAATTTTCTTCCCTATTAACGCTGACTTTTACAGGCCTACCCTCTGACCTTACCCAAGCACCAGCAAGGTAACCAACAGTCATTGCAAGACAAGGAATAGTGTCAAATTTCAACTCAATTCCTCCTGGTGTGTCCAGAGCCTTACCTGAGATAGGAGATGAAAAACCCCTGGAGCCAAAAAATGATTCACAACTATCGACCCAGCCATCAACATCCGCAGCGAGAAATAACTCTTCTCCTGCGATGAACAATCGCTTACAAGCAATTGCAATTGAAAGAAAACCGTCACCAAAATCTGGCCACGAATTTCTTTCATCTTCACCAATATTTCCAACTAGACCAGAACATGACATTTCAAGTCTCTTGAAGATACCAACTGGTAGCAGTAAATGACCTAACCCATCTATCCGCCATCCTGATTCTAATTCGAGCAGCAGTGGTTTACCTTTTTCCTGCAATGGCAGAACTGAGTTTGATTTAGTCAAAGGAATAGAAGTTGGTTCTAGAGTCAAAATAGTAGCCTGAGGTGATTTATCATCCCATAACATCCTGTATCTTGACGAATTAATTTTCTCTAGTTGTGCTTGTAATATACCTGAGAATACAGGGGTCAGTCCTGCTGATTCAAAACTAGGAGGAGAGGTGTTTGGTAGGCCCCATCCGTGAAGTTTCCAACGGCCTTCAAGTGCCGCTTTTGTCTTTTTTTTACGAAAAAAACCATTGAAATTTAGGTCAATATTTTCAAGAAGAAATTCTTCTTCATCACAAGCAGCATTTGCCAATTTTCTGCCCATTGGAGCATCGATTATCTCCTCAAAAAATCTCCACCAAGAATCAAGGCCGTCAACTCTCCATAGATACCATTGATTGCCAGTATTGTCAATGATTAAACCATTTTTTGTTGAAAAAACAGACGCGACATCGCTCATCAATTCGACATCTAGATGGTTGTTTTCTTCATCGATTAGTGGCATAGAATCACAAAGGGTAACCGCTCAAGTTTTCTTCATTGAAACAGTATCGAATTACATGGTAATCCGATTTGAAATCTCGCACATCGACCTTGACCTTTGAAGGATCTTCATTCTCAAGAAGAACTCTAGCATAGAATCTTGCTACATCAAGCATTTCATCCTTGCCCATGCCAACTCTTGTCAACTCTTGTACGCCAAGTCTTAGACCTGATGGAGACATTGCTTTCGTATCACCTGGAAGCATGTTCATGTTTGTGATTATACCTGCTTGCTCAAGTAATTCAGCGGCCTTTGCCCCAGCACCTGAATCCAAATCACCGTGCCTTGTCAAGACTTGGTGCGATGCGGTATAACCTCTTGATTCGGCTAATACATCGAATCCCTCAGCTGCTAAAGCGGCAGCGAATGCCTGTGCATTGGCAACTGTATTCCTCGACAATTCTTCTCCATATTCGATGAATTCGGACAAAGCAACAACCTTGCCAGCAACGTGATGAAGGTGGTAAGAAGAGCATGTTCCCGGGAAGACTGCATTGTTTAGTTTCCTTTGGAATTTCTCATCTTCAGATGAACTCAATATGAATCCGCCTTGAGGGCCTGGGAAGGTTTTGTGCGAAGAGCCAGTCATAATATCAGCCCCTTCGTGAAGTGGGTCTTGGAAACACCCACCTGCGATTAATCCTAGAACGTGAGCACCATCATACATCACTGTTGAGCCTACCTCGTGAGCGGCATCAGCCAACTCTTGAAGTGGAGTTGGGAACAAGAACACCGATTGTCCAAACAGAGCGATAGAGGGTGCGACCTCTCTAATCAAATCCGCTGATGCATCGATATCTGGTTCCATTCTCTCTTCATCCCAAGGGTAAGTTGACAAATTGAGATCACGCAGACCTACTGCACCCATTCTCGCATGAGAAATGTGACCCCCATCAGCGGTAGAAACAGCAGTAATCGAATCACCAGGTTTCGCTAGCGCCTTCAATGCGGCAATGTTCGAAACGGTTCCACTTGTTGACTGGATATTTGCAAATGGCACGTTGAATAGTTTCTTTGCTAAATCAATGCCAAGAGATTCAATAGTGTCGAAGTCTCCACAACCTTGGTAATATCGCTTGTTTGGTAGACCCTCAGCGTACCTTCCATGAAGATCGCTTGTCACAATCTTTTGAACCATTGGTGAAACAATGTTCTCACTAGCAATCATGCCCAAACCTTCACGATATAGGTTGCCGCTATCTTTTACAGCATCTAACACTGTCATAGCATTGGTCAAATTTTCCTCACTCGGAGCCCAGCCACCTTTAGCCTCGGACATGATTATTCCTTAGCAATACGGCCTTTGACACTTTTCAGTGTGAGTTTACCAAAAACCGTTCAGTTTGGCCGACGAGGACCACCGGTCCGTGTAGCTCTAGATTGGCGCTCTGAGCGGATGGTATTGTGTGGAATACCTTTTCTTTGGAGATTAGTTGCCATTATTTCTCTAGGTCTGTTTGTACGACCCATTGGTCTGGCTGCTCGGCCTGATTTTCTTTGGATCATCTGATTACGCCCTCTGTATGCAACCGGACCTACTAAACGCTCCATTGCTGGTACATCTGCTCCTTCTTCTTTCGGACGTTTCAGCCACCAACCTGGAGAAAGATTACCCATTCTAGCGTCTCTTTCTCGCTTCATGGCATTTGCCCTTCTTGCAAGTTTAGGCTTGACCGATCTTTCACTTTCTTTTGAGATAAGGTCAGTCATCCAACCCGGGAACCCAACATCGTAAACCACGCCGTTGATAGTCAGCAACATACCTGATAACAATAGATGCGTCCCTACGGGAAGTTCTGACCTCTGAAGATTGATTTTATGACGCTTTACACGCTTAGCATATGCAACCATTGCTTTCTGGTCACGATGTCTAATCACCTTCATTTGTTGACGACTGAATCTTCTTGCACTTTGATGCATGAATGTCAGTCCAAACGCGATAGCGATACCTTCGAGCATGCCAATTTCACCTGTTGCATATATCCCTAGAAGGATCCAGATTGGTGTTAGTACACCCCAGTGGAAGATTTTCGTGATTACACTGGAAGTAAATCTAGGAGTCATTTTCCTAGTAACTGCGGCTGCTGCAGTGATGAATACGTTAGCGTTTAGAGCTTCATCAACCCCACCCTTAACCATCAGAGCAGCGACAGGATTTACTGGTGCATCGTTTATCCATTTACGAGAACGTTTGGAGGATTTCTTGGTTAATGCAACCTCCAAAACGTCATCTTCATCATCCGATTTTGGACGTCCGAGAATATTAGCAAGTGCCTTTACTCTTGGGTCATTTGGATCTGATTCTTCTAATTCTGTTAGAACACTCAATGCGCTATGCCATTCTCCTTTGTCAACCAGACAAAGGGCTGCAGCAATCCTCGGAAGAGCCCTTGTAGGATTTTCTCTAACTAGTCTGAGAGATATGTCTAATGCTTCCTTGTGCATATTTTGTGCCCTTAGCAGAGCAACATGAGTTAACTTAGCGGTTATTGAAATGTTATCCTTATGCATTATACTATCAGTAGGTTGAGGACTCCAAGCACGAAGCATTTTCATCAGATCATTGAGGTGGTCAATACAAGGATTATTTTCCCAATCCCACAAATCATCCTCGTCAACAGAGCCATTGTATGGGTCAAACCATTCACAAATGAATGCTAACAACTCCGGTTCATCATAACCTTCAGGTTGTTGCAAATTGTGGAGTGCCTCTCTTGCGGCATCAAGTCTTCTGCACGCAATATGTCCTGAAGCAATAATCATCCTTGCTTCATCATCATCCCCCCCAGACTGTGCAAGTACTTTCTTTGCTTCTTCAATCGCTGTTGGCCACAAGCCACGTAATGCCATTTCAACCATTCTAGCACGGCTTTTTGCTAATCTTACAATGGCTTCATCCTCACCAATGGACCGATTTTGGAATCGAACTAGAGCATCGAGGTCATTGTTTTGAGCGGATTCTTCGACCAAATCGAACATCCAGTTACCACCGCCACTCATGATTGCACCCTCACGCCTTTGGTCTGGATTCAAATCGAATTTCAAGTTCCGAAGAGGATTGAACTTCGAGATAGATAGTACCCATGTGAGTAAGAAAATCGTTTGACCAACTGCAATAAAAATCCAGGTAACTAGTAGTCGATATTCCTCGTCAAAACCTTGACCTTCAAACCATTCAATAAACGGCATTAAGTCGCCAAATTCCTTGTAACATACCAAAATCAACAACAATGCAGTATACCCACTAAATCCAGCGAATGCGAAGTACAATACACGAGCTTGTGCTTTGTCTTCTGACCTAATTTCCCTAGGAGTTGCAAGTAAGACACCACCCAATCCTCCGAATGCTTGACCACCAAGGAACAAGTTTCTAATCAGTTCAAAAATGAATGCTAGACCTACGATAGCGATATTCAGAGACAAGTAAGCGGCGAGAACCTCAGGCAGACTCTTCAATGCCTCCCATTCTGCTAATAGTGGGTTTTCTTGAATTTGAAGATAGACCTGGTGGCCAAGGATTCCGCCATAATTCAGAATTTCTTCTGAATTTGCTGGGTCATTAATCATGACCAATGCAACGGTTACGATGCCGTTGATTGCAGTTAA
This sequence comes from Candidatus Poseidoniaceae archaeon, assembly GCA_049606035.1. Lineage (GTDB taxonomy): Archaea > Thermoplasmatota > Poseidoniia > Poseidoniales > Poseidoniaceae > MGIIa-K1. Next base: position 74,636 of record JBMYVD010000002.1, read on the forward strand.
TGGCATAGTGATTAGGAATAACATAAGAATAAACGCGAATGCCCTTCCGACAAATCCCAACTTTTTGGCATCGATTGGGTTTGGCTTACCCAGCCACGTACGGAATTTTCCTATCATTAGCATATTCCAAGAAGCACCCATAATTCTCCCATATGCAAGGATTGTAGGACCCATGAATACTAAGCCTGCAATTGCCAATGCCAAGGGCTTTTGAGAAGGGTCGATTCGCGGAAGAAGAAGCAAGTATGTACCTACAGATGCCGCCAGTAGACCAACAAATGTACCAGTTCTCCTGAAAAATAATTTTACAAATTTATTTTTTGTAACTCCAATTCTTTTTCCCACCAACTGACCGTTAAGTGATTCCCATGGAGAAATCAAAATCGGAATCAATACCAATATTCCCATTAGCAACAAGTTTGGGAGATAGTATACCTGTGCATCAAAGATTAACTCAGAAATTAATAGCAAAACACCAGTCATCGCCATCATGTATAGTGCGATTCCAAATCCAACGTTTGGAAGGTTGAGCAATTTCTTGACACCACCACGCCCTTTTGTTAAACTGTGAACTTCATACAAACCATCATCTATCTCGAAACCAACCTGTAGACCAGATAACTGGGTTGGAATCATCCACTTCCACAAGACAAGGGCTGTTACCAAGGCAACGAGGAATGGAATTGCGTGTTCGAATGAGAGGTTTGCAGGATTCTCCACAGTACCAGCACTTGCCAATGGCAGCATTACCACTGACAATAAAATGGCTACCAAGGATGCCCTCATCGAGCCAGCGTAGTGAAAGGGCTTCATGACTTCTTCGCCGTCCGGTGGCGAGTTAAGAAAGAATCAATCCTGTCAAATGCTATGTTCAAAGTATCTTCATCAGCGAGGTAAACAAGACGGAAATGACCCAGCCCTTTTTCTGGTGAGAAGCCACTTCCGTGGACAACTAACACATGCTCCTCATGCAACAAATCGAGAACAAACTGTTTGTCATCATTAGCCCATTTTTCATCAGTTAGACGAATGAACATGTAGAATGCCCCACCTGGTGTTTCTACTTCGATACCATCGATTTTTGCGATTCGATCTAGGCAAAGTTGCCTTCTCTGCTTAACCCTAGCGCAATGTTCAGCCATCCAGGTTCGGTCTCCTTCCAAACCTGCGATGTAACCTAACTGCGCAGGTGTGCTAGCGCACAATCGTGACCTGAGTAATCGCTCAATTCCATCCCTTACATTCGCCATGGATCCAATAGGATCATGAATTGCCATATACCCAATTCTCCATCCAGGAGCATAGTATACTTTGGAAACACCATTTAGAGAAAATACTGGAACACTATTTGAGCGGGAAGCCACAGAAACATGCCCCCCAGTAAAGTCAAGGCCATCGTATATTTCATCTGCGACTATCATGCAGTTTGGCCACTTTTTGGCAATGTTGAGGAGCTTGTCGATTTCGTCTGCGCTTGCTACATTTCCGGTTGGATTATTTGGATTGATGAGAACTAAAAGACGAACATCAGAATCCATCTTGCTCTCTATGTCTTCTAAGTCAATAGACCAAGCATCATCTGATTTCAATGAATATTCGATCGTTGTGGCACCATACATTTGCGGGTAAGCCATGTATGGTGGGTAATGAGGGCCAGGTGCTAGAACTTTGGACCCTTCTTCTAGAGTTGCTGCAAATATTATTTGCAAAGCCTCGGTAACTCCATGGCAAACATATACATCATCATCGGAACAATCCCATCCTTTGCTGGATTCATCCACAGCAATGGCTTTTCTTAGTCTCGAAAGGCCGTATGAAGGAGAATATCCATTGTTTCCTGACTCGAGACCTTCTACATATGCGTCAACCATATGTTTTGGAGTCGGCAATCCAGGGTATGCTATCGGGTCTCCGATGTTTAACTTGATTATGTTGTGACCATCAGATTCTAATTTAGTTGCGGGTACAACTACATCTCTAATCGCATACTCAATAGTTGATGCGCGATTAGATACAGGTATCATTCGATTCCACCCATTCTACAAATTTCTTCGTACTGCTCCTTCGAAACTGGTTGTACAGAAAGCCTCTGACCCTTCTGAACAAGTGGCATACCTTCGAGAGCAGGGTTTGCCTTGATGTCTACGAGGCTAACCTTTTCCATTTCCTGAACTGCTTCAATATCAACCATTATCCAGCGTGGATTCTCGGGTGAAGATTTTTCGTCGTAATACTTACTGTCGGGGTCCCATGAGGTGTGGTCCGGATAACCCTCTCGTGAAACTCTAGCAATTCCTGCAACGTGTGGTGGTTTAGTATTCGAGTGGTAAAACAGTACCATGTCTCCTAACTTTAGATCATCACGCATCATATTTCTCGCTTGATAGTTTCTAACTCCATCCCAGTGCGTAGAACCGTCTTCGACCAATTGTGAGAATGGGTAGACATGGGGCTCGGACTTCATCAACCAGTACCTGACCATGCCTATCCGTAAAGTCGGCAAGACTTAGATTTCACCATGCATCGCCATGGTCTGGAATCAGGGCAGCATCTACGATGTCTATGTCTCCCCTGGAAGCAACTTGACCCAATCCAAGTTTCCTAGCCATGGAATTTGCTCCCCCGGTTGAACCAATACCAAGTTCATCTAACAATACGAAAATCGCAGGCAGTAGAATCAATGCACTTGCTGCTGCAATCCACAATAAGATGATGATAACGGTGATGAATGGCTTAATTTCCGGAATTGGAATCTGATAGGCTGTAACCATACCCAAAGTTGTAACAGTTGCAGCCTCAAACAATGACATTCCAGTACTTACAGTAGATGTTCGTATTGCTTCAATTCCGCCGCCTAACTCACGTATACGGTTGGCTATGTGAATCGAGAAGTCAACTCCTACACCTACTAAGATAGAACCTATCATGACGGTAACAAGGGATAGTGACACATCCATCTGCCACATAACAAGCCATTGAAGCGCTACTGTTGCAATAACCGGGGCTGTTGTCCAGAATGAGAATCTAATATCCTTGAAAACAATTGCAAGAGTCATCAGTGTAAGAGCAACAGCAAACCCGAGTGAAGACCATTGGCTGCCAACTATCAATTCATTGACTGCAATTGCTGTTGCTGCGACTCCAGTGAGGTCGCCTGCGTAAATATCGCCTTCATAATCTCTTGATGTGTATTCGTTTACTTGAGCTACTGCCTCAGCTGTCTCTGCAACTGGAACGAACGGCATATCAACGTAAATCAGGTTACGACTGTAATCATCAGAGATGAATAGTCCTCGAGTCTCATCGGTAAGGCTCGAGTAGAAAACATCGAGAAGGAAGCCTTCTGCTCTCACATTCTCAGTACCGTTTGCTCTTGGAGCCGTTAGGATTTCCCAGAAAGTCACGTCTTCGTTGTATTGACGGTTGAGATATGGCTCTAAGGCATCTTTCAAGTCATCTGGAACCAACGGGTTATCGGTTAAGTTCCAAAGTGGAGTTCCGCTAACATTAGCTCCTAAACCAACCGATTTCATCAAGAAAACTATGCTAACAGCATTTGTTTGTTCAATTGTATTCAATTTATCCTCAAGGGCTGATATACCGAGCAGTTTCTCAACAGGCTCACCTTCCGTCGGATCGGCATCACCTGAGATATCGCCTTCAACCAAAATCATTCCAACTTGGCCTGCATTGAAATCTTTGGAGTACTGCTTCATCGTAACTACCGATGCCTCATCTTCGGGAGCCATACCTAGTAGGTCGATATTTTCCTCAACGTTTCCTTGGCCCCAGAATCCCGAGACAAATATCATAACCATAAAAATCGCAATTACACCTTTTGACCACTTAATTGGAACTTGGACTACCTTTTCAAACACAGGAAGAGGCGGATGTTTTGGTTTACGTAAATCTAACAACAGAGTCAAATTGGGAACCATAGTCATAGTCAGGAAATAAACAATTACAATGCCACCTGAAAGAGCGATTCCCACTGTTTCAATTGGCTTCATTGGCGTAAATGTAAGTGAAATGAAACCAATAACTGTAGTGACCGCAGACAAGAATACAGCCCTACCTGTAGAGGCTAGAGATTGTCGTATTTTCTCGTCCTTTGTTCCCGTCTCTTCCGCATACCTATTTGTTATGTGCAGGCCGTAAGATACTCCTAGAGCTAGCAAAATCGGACCGACGATAATAACCGTCATCGTAACCTCATAACCGGTATACCCCATTATTCCAAGAGTCCAGAACACTGAACACAGGGTTGGCAAACCCGCAATTACTACAACTT
>JBMYVD010000003.1:0-74943 GCA_049606035.1 Candidatus Poseidoniaceae archaeon
GTCCCACGATTTACCAACGGTAATCTCGTCTTTCATGGCCTCGAGGGTTCTGCGAGCAACATGCCCTGCATCGTGCCAATATTTCAGGCTGGAATCGTCCACCATCTCATCACGTCATGACGAGGTACAACGCCCTCTCTCATAACGGTTAGCCTCCAACCACGTATCTCGGAGGCATCTTTTTCCAGTTTCACATAAGTGCTCCCAAGACCGTTTGGGCAGATTCCTGGAACAAATTCTTCTATTCCTAGTAGGTTAGCTGCAATCTCAGTATCACATTCGGGCTCTACGCCTGATTCATTGGCAGAGGTTGCGGTTATCGGTCCGCATTCCTCAGCAAGAGCAATTGCTGCAGGGTGGGCGAAAACCCTGATTGCAACGTTAGCTCCGCCTAGGCGCTTGTCTAACTCTTCCTTTGCTGGTAATATTGTAGTGATTCCACCTGTTGTAAAATTGGATAAGAATTCATTCAAAATTTCAGGAATCTCGACTAAGTTCTCGACCTGGTCCATACTTGCTACACCTAAACTAACCGGCATAGTATCTGGCCGGTTTTTTGCCTCAAACAAATTGTCCAGTCCTGATTTGGTCGGTAAGCAACCTAGGCCGGGTAGTGTGCTAGTTGGGTAAACCACTAATCCACCGCTTTCTAGATGGGATTTCATATAATCACGCAGTTACCCATTCTTCGACATGTTCTCTTGCAATATTTGCTGCAAGCTCTTTGTCTTCGGTTTTGACTAACAACTTACCGCTAGGGTACAGAGTTAACTCGGCTGGACCGGAAAATGTCCATGCAAGACGTGTTCTAATTCCAACAGTATATCCAGCGCTTTCGATCTTATTGCCAACCGCTTCCAAATCGATTTTGTCGACTCCGTCGACTTGAATTTGCCATGCGGCTCTATTTCCACACATTTCCATGACAAATGAATCATCGCTCATTTTCTCACCTCAAATATCAGGCCTTGGCGGTATATCATCAACGCTTGGGCCCTTACTTGCTGGTGGGCCTGCCGGTGGACCCGGCGGCCCAGATGGGGGCCCAGTTGGAGGGCCCGGTGGACCTGCTGGTGGGCCAGATGGCGGACCTGCTGGAGGCCCAGTTGGAGGTGTAGGAGGTCCAGATGGAGGACCTGCGGGTGGCGTTGGTGGGCCACTTGGTGGACCCGGTGGTCCGGCTGGCGGCCCAGAAGGTGGAGTAGGAGGACCTGTAGGTGGCGTTGGTGGGCCACTTGGCGGAGTAGGTGGGCCAGTGGGAGGAGATGGAGGGCCAGCAGGTGGCAAAGGTACAGGTGTTGATGTTGCCTCAGGGGCCGCTTCAGGTGCTGGCGTAGGGGGAGTTAGTGGTGTAAGTAAATCAGCAGCCGGAGGTGACACTCCGACAGGAGATTCTCTTACGGATGCTGAACTCGGGTTGTGGGCAAGCAACGGGTCTTCGGTTCTGGATGGTTGAGATAGTGGTGCATCTCTTACTGGGTTTGCATTGAGGATTGGTGCATCCCTTGCATCATTTCCAGAGGTTGAGGTTAGTCCAGTAGACAATTTATCGATGTCTGCTTTGATTGTAGTTTCTCCACCTCTTGAGTTTTCAGCAGAGTATGATGTCAAAACAACTTTCGATGAATCAATCATTTCGCGCTCCTTGACTTTACCAAAGTCTCCAAGGCTCAAGTCAAACGCACCTGTAAATAATGAGGACCCTATGTTGCTAGAGAGTTTTCTTCCCTGAGTTGCGCTATATTCGAAATCAAATGCGAAGGGTCCGATTTTTATCTCACTTGAAGATCCGGTAAGGACAAAGGTCCATTCTCCGGAATCGAGTGGAAATTCGAATGTCCAATCCCTTTGGATTCCTGGGCCAAGACTTGTAACCCCTTCTTGTGAATGATGCTTAGCCCCGAGATGTGTAATCACGGCAACGTCGAGACCACCCATCGGAACAGGAGCCTCGTTTGTAATCGATACTTTGGCGATAACAACATCTTCATCGTCATCGTTGATGTCCATTTTGATGTCAATAACTTCGGCTTGAAGCGAGCCACTACTACCAGTTGTTGCAACACTCATTGCCTCACCAATCATGCTACTGGCGCTGCCATACTTGAATACAACCGTAGGCAGTTTACTCATCTAAGCCCGTTACGAGTCTCAATAGGTAGTGACCAATCTACCGCTGCAACAGTGTGATTCGCTAGGTCTACAGGGCTTCTTTTGGTTTCATGTTGCCACGTTTTGTAAATGTCCCAAATACCAAGGAAAACACCAACAAAAGGTACTACGTACTTGACCTTGTAAGCAGCCCTTCTGCCCCAATGGTCTATTCCAAGCAGACTACCATCATCATGTACAATCGCAATTCGCATTGCTCTTTGCCCAAGTGAGCGACCGTAACTTCGTCCGGTATATTTGAAGTAAAGCCAGTAGAATGTAAGGTGAATTGCCCAAGATCCTATGACGTAGGGAGCTTGCGCGGTAATCAGTAGATCTATTGCCATCAGATAATTGAAGAAAACCATTCTAGCAAATAATGCAAGAATCAGTGTTACAAGAAATGCGTCTAGTGCAAGAGCGACAACTCTTTTCCAAACCGGTGCAATCAGCATGCCTTCAGGTGCGGTCGCAGCGACTGCTGCCTGCGCCATCGTCCCAGGCTTGTGAATGCTGACAGGAGAGTCCGCCATGCTGCTGCCTGTGGTCATCCCTATGAAAGGGCTGCCTTCAGGAGTTTACGACATGCCATGCCATTAGATTGGACTCTGAAATCCAATCCAGCCAACCAGCCCAAGTTGCATCATTACGCAAGGTTCTATCATCGCCTACAACGATTAATCCGCGCCTCGCTCTAGTTAGTGCTACATTCAACCTACGATAATCAGAGAGGAAACCGACCTTCCCGCTTTCATTTGCTCTTACCGTTGACAACACGATAATCTCCTTTTCGCGACCTTGATATCCATCGACAGATTTGACCTCCAAACCTTCGATTTCATCATTTAGCATGCTACGAATAAGTCTAACTTGTCCAGCGTATGGAGAGATTACACCAATGTCCTCTGGAGTCAGGTCACCTGGAATAAGCAAGTCATTCACGACTTTGATTACAATTGCAGCTTCGTCCATATTCGACCTCGAGGACCCGGTCTCTTCTTCAATTTCCGCACCGTGTACTGGTACGAAAGAAACAGGTTTATCCCAATCCGGCCACAAGAATCCTGCTACAGGTGGCCTCTCACTTTGTGAGCAACCATCCTCTAAGCGATTATCATAGAATCTTGCAGACGGGAATTCTCGGATTGTTGGATGCATTCTGTATTGTGTAGTCAACATGTGGGCAGGGATGCCATTTGATAGCAATCTCTCGAATAATGGGATGTTCAAGCCACCATCCTCGGCAGAGCGTGAAGTAACTGTTGGAGGCAATTGCCTGTGGTCTCCAACCAGAATTAATTGCCTTGCCCCCTTCACAATTGGAACTAGTGATGAAGGTTCAGTCGCTTGGGTTGCTTCATCGATTAGGACAATAGAGAATTTTCTGTTTGCTATAGTGAAATGGCCAGCACCGATATTTGTCGTACAGAGTACTTCAGCACTCGAAAGAACGTCATCGGTTATCCGTTGTTCAATCTCTCTAATTTCTCGGTAATTTTTGCTTATATCCTTGTGGGCCATTCCACGGTCTTTGCCTTTAAGGTCATGTAATTTTGAGCGTATTCCTTCGGTCTCTTCGCGAATGAATGCTATTTCGTCTTGCTTTGGATGTTTAGATACAATGGCATCCAGTGTTGCTTCTCGCAAGTTTTCTCTGACCTTCACAGGCCTGCCAAATCTAACTGCCTTTACGCCCAATTCAAGCAAACCTTCCAGTAAATTATCAACCGCTACATTGGATTCTGCACATGCTAAAATTGGCCCTCTGCCCATTTCGATTAAAGCCTTCATTAGATGGACGGCGGTGTGTGTTTTTCCAGTGCCGGGTGGCCCTTGAATCATGGTTAGTCTTTGTTTTACGGCCGTTTCAATAGCGCTTTTTTGGCTCTCGTCAAGCAGCATACCTTTCAGATTAACAGGTCTGGTTTTTTGACCATGAATCTCAGGAGGCCTTTGTGCAGAAGCCTCCAAATCATGAGGCTGACAGAGAAGTAAATCTCTGAGAACAGTGCCACCGTCTCCTTCCGTTGAGTGGAAAGAAATCAGAGCCTCATGCATTCTATCGTGAGCAACTCTGTTAGCGCCCTTGTCTAATCTCCACCCCCCTTTTCTGAGGTCCCCCGGTTTATCCTTTGCAACAACACGAATCCTCGAATTATTTCTGTCCAAAACCACGCCTTCGACAACTTTCTCTCCCCAGGGCCTTGCCCTAGAGATGATTACCATGTCACCATGGCCAAAGCGATGGAATGGTAATGGGCCACCTCCTCTAACTTCGAATACTAGAATTGGGTCACCAAAGAATCTTCCAGAAGTTCTTCCTGTCAAATCAAACAAAGCCAATCCGGATGTAACCATTTTCTGCTTTGACCAGTTTTTCCACCTCTCCTGAACCTGGCTCAGTTCGTCATCGAGTTCAACACCGATTAGGTTCGTGAAGCACTCAAAGTGGTCTTGCGATTTTCTCCACTTTGCTTCGTGTGCGACCTTAGAGGTCTTGTTTCCACTGGGTCGTGTGTTCATTCTTCGCACACCACCCCTCTCGGCCATAGCAAAACCGTATAGGCGCTGGTATAGCATCTTGTCGATGGTCGAGAATAGGTGAGACTTAACAACAATATGAGTAGCCGAGGCTTTGCTGGTAACTATGTTCAGACGCAAGTCGACCGCAGAAGTTGAGGGCGAGATTTGCCCATACTGCGAGTTCGTCAACACAGCCGGTTCATCCACTTGCTCACAGTGCTATTACGAGTTAAACAAGGCACCAAGAGACCAAGGCGAGCCAATCTCTACAGAGGTCAGCAATTCAATCTTTGACGAACTAATGTCGGATGACGACGACTCTTGGGAAGAGGGAGAGGCGTTAGACGTAGTTCTAACCTTAGACCAAGACCCACTTGAAGTCGAACAATACGAAGCAACCAATTTTGATGCGGAGGAACCTGAGAAAATCGGATTCATGGAGTCATCATCTCCTGAGATGCATGACACGGTTAGCCACGAACCTGTCGAGATTAGCGCAGAAGACGTTGGTGAAGAGATAAAGAATGTTCCAAAACTAGAGTTTACAAAAACCGATCCATTTGATGAAGTTCCAGAACCGGTTCATCAAGGCAAAGGGACCCTATTTTCGCCCTCCACTTCTCCGAAAATGGATGACGATTTGCTAGGCCATGTTGGGGGTTCAGAGTTACCATCACTACCCCCTGATGACTTGTATGAAAACAAGGTCGACCTAACCGCGAAAAAGGCGCCTGCGCCAACACCGGCAACGGTTTTGCCCAATCTTCCTGACATTCCAGATACTTCCGCTCCCGTCGAACAAACCAAATCAGTAGATGCTCCAATGCCTGTTGTAGAAGTAAGCCCAAGCGTCATACAACCTCAGCCAGAGGTTGTAGAAGAAACATCTCCGGAAGAAAATTCTGAACCGGTTACGACATCTGAAGAAAGCGCAATTGGCAGCGATGTTCTTGAAAACGAACAAGAAACAGCCCCTCCAGTCAGTGATTTGGATAACAGAATTTGGCCGTGGCCTGCGGGCGAAGCATGGGATGCTAGGCAGGTCCACAGAGAAGTTGTAAGTGCGCTGGAGCAGGTCAAGAGTGGAAAGAGGGATGAAGCATCGGCAACAATAGATGCACTAGGTCCACATCTTACTATCGAAAATGTCGATTTAATCTACCACATTGGAATGGTTTTGAAACAATTGGATCGAACTGATGAGGTCAAATCAATGTTAGCAAAAGCTAACGCTGTAATGTCTGGCAATCAACATGTAGCATCGGCCACAGCTCATTTGGGCGTATAGGGGGGATGAGATTGGAAACGCCGGAACTTGCGGTAAATGAACAAGTTATCCTCCGCCCAATCAACCGGAGGATTCTCCCTGAGGTAATGAAAGCGTACCTAGAGGATCCTGAATCAGCAAAAGCAGCTCTCCCTTGGCTAAAAGAGGGAGAGGAAGCACGTAGTCAAATCGCAGATTTGATGATCGATTTGGAGTTACATCGCAACGGAGATTCGATTCATTTTTGGGCAATCCATTCGATGGAGGATAATTCATTTGTTGGAATGATTGGATTGGGTGATGAGCTACAATTAGCAGCCTCAGCATACAACTTAGGTTACTGGGTTAAAAAGAGTTGGAGAAACAAGGGAATTGCAAAATCTTGTGTCGACGCAATCTTTGATTGGCAGACACAAAGAAGCGAGCAATCCCTCATCGAGATTACAGTTCACCCTCACAATGAAGCGGGGCTAGCGACTTGCAAATCAATTTGTCAAAAGTGGAAAGGTATGGCGATTGAGGGTTTCATTCCAATTGAAATAGACAATCGAACAATCCCACACGTCCTTCACTTGATTCAGTTAAACCGTGGTGATTAGATGAAACCGGTTTGGTTGACTGTCGATTCAGACGACCTCCGTCATACGCCTAAATCACAAGGCCATCCTACGAGGTCAAAGGGCATAATTCATGAAGGGACATCTGAAGAAATGCTAGTGGCGATGGGAAATTTTCGTGACTGGCTGGATAGAACCCAAGTATCTCTGACGATTTTCGTCATCGCTGACCAACTTGATGACCCCATATTCAAGGAATGGTTGCAAGATTTGCTCAAGGCTCATCCTCAGGTTACGGTTGGATGTCACGGACTTACTCATCGCTGTTGGTCTGCTTATCCTGAAGATCCTGATGGTCTTCTCAAGGCACTTGTTGAAGCTGATGTCAAATTACACGATTTTGCTAAGGACGCATGGAGACCTTGGTTTAGAGCACCAGCAGGATATATCGCTCCGTGGATGGCTCCAGTCATTGCAAAGGCAGGGTTTGAACTCGATAGCAGCGTAAACCCATCATGGCTTGTGAAAAAGAAGGCGGGGCCTTGGAAGGATTGGCCTGCGGTAGAAAAGGCGTTGAAGGACTCCGGTTTAGTAAGTCGCCCTTGGTTGTGTAGATATTCGCTACCAACATGTGGCCCGGCTCTTTCGATTCCGTTTCTTGCTTGGAATGCAAGAAAGGCTTGGTCCGAGTTAGGTCCCTTCGTTTATCCTGACGAGGCCGAGGTTACAGTTTACTGGCATATCCTTGACCACGCTAGGAAAAAAGGTCAGTGGAAACCCCCTCTAATGATTGAATGAATCCAAAGGCCTCAAGTCTAATTCGCCATAGGAGTGCCATGGAGAAGAAATTCTGGAAGGGAGTTCTTCTCATCGGAATTGCAATGCATTTGCTTGCCGCATTGGTCATGCCGCTTGGGCTGGATGCTCACGTTCATGCAGTCTACGTAAGCGATGGCATGGATGACGGCGAATCACATCTTGAATGGGGACCACTACGCCCAGACGCTCCCGATTCATCGACTCCATCAGAAGTTCCCGCTGATGACAAATGGTTTGCTTGGCATTTGGTAATTGAGATATGGTTCACGGTCTTCTCGGCTTCAGTTGCCTCTTTACACATAATTAGCCTCATTGGAGGACTAGGTTGCTTGGCTACAATTTTCCTCGTGACGCGTAACCTGTTTGATTCTGAGCAGGCTCTAAGGTTAACTGCCTTAGCATCGATTTATCCTCCATTGATTCGGGCTACTGGCCGATTCTATCAGGAAGGAATAATATTGATATTAATCACACTAGCAGTCTATTCGATTATTCGAGCAATTAGAGATTCGAAGTTCAGTTATTGGTGGGCAATTCCTGTCCTGTGTGGGGTTTTGATATTGTCTTTCAAAGGAATGCCACTATGGTATATCCTTCCAGCAATTGCGGTTTTGTTGGCTTCTAGCAGATTGGAAATGAATCAAATCCATATTGCATTCATTGCATTATTCGTACAATTGGTAATCCTGCACCGTAACGAAGTTTCACTTTCCCATCCAGATATCGTGCCAGCACTTCTATCTTCATTCATTGGTTATTTTTTGTTCGTAATCTGTGGAATGCTGATTATTTCAAAGGACGATTCGCCTTCTAATTTCGAGTCCGATTTGCTATTACGTGGCTCAAAAATGGTCGCAGCGTGTCTGATAGGATGGGTTGCAGCGTTGTGGGTTACTGAAGCAGTAGCTCTGGACAAGGGCTTTTTCGACATTGTTTATTCTTTCAGAAATAATCCAAGATATTTCTCACTATTACTCATACCTCTTTGGTTCAGCCGATTATTGAAATCGGACTCAGTCGGTCTTTCAAGTGAAAGCGGAGAAAACAAAATCGTGGTTGGGCTTGTCTCTGCATTACTTGTAATCAATATCTTGGTACTTTCAACCACAGGAACAACAGGTTCTGAATATGTAGGCTCACACTTAGGCGATCAGATTACAGATGACGAGGATTTGTTATTCGTCTCCGACTCACCCCTCGCAATGCATCGTTTGTATTCAATCAAGTTTTCAATGGACCCGAACAGTGATGGAGAGAGCGTTGGCCACTGGCGCTCAAATGATTCAGGGTGGCAATTGGAATTGTTAGAGTGCAATCAATTATCTAAAGTGACATGGATTTTCGTTTTCCATGATTTGACGCCATCAATCTCATCAGAATGGATAGAAGTTGATTTCGAAGGTTCAGACAAAGTTAGTGAAGGATACCAGTTGTACAAGTGGGGTGGAGAAGGTGAGCGATGTGCTTGAGGGAGTGAAAGTGCTGGATCTCTCGAGGATTCTAGCAGGCCCATACTGTGCACAAATGCTAGCGGATTTAGGCGCTCAGGTCACGAAGGTTGAGGCCCCTTGGGGAGACGATACCCGCGGCTGGGGTCCGCCATTTCTAGAGGATGGAACCGCTGCCTACCATCTATCATGTAATCGAGGTAAGGAGATTATATTCCACGATCTCAAGAAGGATAAGCAAGCAATTCAAGATTTGATTTCTAAATCTGATGTAGTCATTGAAAATTTCAGACCGGGGCAACTAGAGCGCTTAATCGGTCCAATTCCAAACGATGTGATTCTATGTTCGATCACCGGTTTTGGACAGAGCGGTCCAAGGTCGCAGGAGCCCGGTTATGACCTGGCTCTACAGGCGATGAGTGGCATAATGAGTATCACCGGAGAAGAGGGCGCTGGGCCTGTGAAGGTCGGTGTTGCTTGGATTGACATCATCACAGGACTTTACGCTGGAAACGCAATCCTTGCGGCATTATTCAAACGCGAGAGGACTGGGAAGAATTCGCACATTGACGTTTCATTGTGGGACTGCGCAATCGCTTCTTTGGCAAATCAAGGTCAAAATCAGATTACCAGTGGACAAAACCCTGGCCTCCTTGGTTCCGGCCATCCAAATTTGGTTCCATATCAGGCATTCCAAACCAGTGATGGCTGGGTTGTAATCGCAGTCGGCTCAGATTCACAATTTGAAAAATTATCACAATATTTGGAGTTCGAAAATGTCTGGCCAACTAATGAATTGCGAGTGAACGCACGAAAAGAAGTCGTCGATATGGTCCAGTCAAAGGTGATTGACATGACCAAATCTCAGGTATGTGGTTTGCTGGAGGTAATACCGACATCTCCAATCAACAAAATTAGTGAAGCATTAGCAGATGCACAAAGTATCGCTAGAGGAGTAGTTACAGAATGGGACGGAGAATCTGTACTAGCGAGCCCGCTACGCTTCATCTCAGAAAGAGAAGAGTGAGGTCTGGCCACCGGTCCTAACAAGCCCTGCATCCTCAAGCAAGTCCATCGCATTGTCAAACCTTTTTTGCGAAAATTGTCTATCCTCGACTAAGAATTTCTTCAAACCTTCAACATCGACTTGACCTTGTTCCAATTTTTCATCAGATACCTCGACAACAGGGTGGTCTCTGAAAATCTCTCTGATTTCATCCAGTCTCTCTGGAATCTCCTTACCCTTTGCAGCACATACAGCCTCAATGGTATCGTATTCTTTGATTAATTTCAACCCAGTCTTTGGACCGATTCCCTTGATTCCAGGGTGGAAATCAGTTCCAATCATTATTGCTAAATCGATTAGTTGGTCTCTACTGAGTTCATTATCAGCGAGGATTTGGTCTAACTCTATTCTTTGAGCACGCACAATTCTTCCCATCCTTTTGCTCCCATCTGAAGTGAAGTTTCTGATGACCGTCGGCGCGCCGTAAAGGAGTGCGTCCCAGTCCTGAGTAGCCACTGCATCCAACTGCCCTTTTGCAGCCATTACCGCCGCTTGGGCTTCACCCTCTGCTTCCGCTCTAAATGCAGGAATCCCCATCAGAGTAAGCATCTCAATTGATTCTTCCACCATCTCCGGCGTGTATTTCACACATCTTTGTGCCAATTTGTGAGCGGTTGCGAAATCTCCTACAGCTAACGCAGCCTTCCAATCCGCTTCCGCTTGTTCTCTGCGTTCTCTTCTGGCATCCATCTCATCCTTCTTCAGTTCTGGATGCTTTCCATCAAAGATGAAAACCGGCTTAACTCCTTTTGAGAGAAGCAGGGATGCTCTTGATAGAAAACCCATCAGGTGTGCAACAACTTTGCCATTGTCAGCTCGCAGTGGACCACCATCTCCAGTAGGGGAGCGGTCGCGAATGGTGGTTAGAAATTGGAATGCAAGTAGGAAACTGTCAATTCCGACCTTCTTGCCCTTCATCGCATCCATAGTGGTATCTTCTGCGTTAGCAAGGTCACGAAGATTGCAGCCCATGAATCACGCAAAGGGCGCAGGCACTTGAGCCTCACGCCCGAATTAGTGAAAATTTGGCGGGCAATGCAGGATTCGAACCCACGTCTCCGGCTCCGAAGGCCGGAAGGATATCCAGACTACCCTAATTGCCCTGCACCGCCGAAAAGCCACCCCTTCTTGAATCACACCCTCGCGTTCATTCAAGAGCCTGTGCCAACTAGGGCTACTCATGGGAAGCAACTCTCCTTGTGTTGAGAAGGGTTGTAGCATGTGCTGTAGAGAGACAGTTATGCCGATAACAGCAACAGAGGCCAGCCGACTATCTAGGAGAACTGGATTGTCTGAAGACCAATTTTGCAGTAAAGATGATTCTGGAATTAGGCGATTGTTGAACAATCAAGATACGAAAGCCTGCGTCTTTCTGGCTACCAGTTCAGATTTGCCAACAGCTCCTGGCATCTGTACCGTATATGATGCCAGGCCACTTGGCTGTCGCACATATCCCGTAATCTTGGATGAGCAAGATTTGGCCATATTGGATGACCTATGTCCTTACACAAGTGAATTTGATGAGCCAACCGAAAATGATGCTTTGCGACTTCTCAACTTTGAGTCGAAGCTTTAGCAATGATCAGGACTCTACCTAGGGACTTGTGTACTGGAATACCGTACGCAGACTCAATTTCATAACCGTGTAATTTGATATCAGTTGTGATTTCTTCATCAAGGTCATCGCCGCCAGGAGAAACTGGTAGAATAACCACGAGTTTACTGTTAGGAGATTGCTTGCGAACATTTTCTAGCATGTCTTCGATCAGTTTCTCATCGCTTGGTGAATTCCTACCATAAGGCGGGTCAACAACCACTGCTGCAACGTTTTCGGGGAGTTCGTACCTTGTAGCGTCTCCTCTCACAACTTTGGCGTCAACATCGGCCCAGTCGATATTTTGCTGACAACCATCGACCATAACAGGGTCGAAATCGATACCAAGAGTCTCTCTCCCGCTTAGCGCGGATTCAATCAGTATTCCACCGGTTCCGCACATTGGGTCAACGACGACTCCATCTCTGGTTCCCGCTGCTATGTTTACTGCAGACCTTGCTAAGCGTGGCTCTAGGCTTACAGGGCGGAAGAACGGTCGCTTATTTGCGCGCATTGCAGACCAACCATGTTTCCCTGGCCCTTGACCTACCATCCAGCCCCATGCGACATAACCTGCAGAATTGTCCAATACAACTCCGAATTTGTGTGTTGGATTATTAAGGTCAAATGTTGAGCCAGCATCGTGGAATTTGCCTCCCAAATGTCTCTCAATATCTCTGGTTGCTACGGGAAGTTTGCCTTCGTGTCTCCAACATTCAACAGCCATCGATCCTTTTGCAGTCACAGTAATTTTTGCTAATAGGTCGTCAATTGATTCCCATTTTGCTATACCGCCGCCGACTAAAACACATTCACAGCCAGACATTCTGTGAGCGTTTCTCCAATCACTTTCTCCATTTGCAATAAGTAGTCTTCTGGCATCAGTTCTCTCTATGTCTGAACTAGGAAACATAGCCTTTGCTTCCGCTCTTGATATTGCAGGATGCCATCCACGCAGTGCAATTATTGCAGATGGATTTGAATTCATCAAATCATCTCGTGTATATCTTTACAGACTCTTCTCCCCATTTCGTCTGCTCCATGTTAGTGAACTTAGAAAGGTCAAAATCGGCCTCAACTGGTTCGTTGTGTGTGAGATTTGATTGAACTAATATGAACTCATCAACCAAGTCAGAACTCAAGAATCGATTGATTGTATCGGGCCCGCCTTCGACCAGTAGCCTTTGGATTTCTAAATCTCCAAGCATATCCAGCATAGCGGATAGTCCTCGGAAATCATCGGTTAGATGTTTGGTTTCCAATCCATCAGTCAGTACTTTGGAGTTGGAATTTATTCGGTTGTTTGGGTCGATAATTACTCTCAAGGGCTGCCTCTGAGATTCAACAAGTCTGACATTAAGAGAAGGGTCATCTCTGATTACCGTATTTGCACCAACCAAAATTGCACAGCAGTCTTTTCTCAACCTGTGAACTTCCTTCAAACATTCTTCACTGGTGAATCTAGCAGGGCCCTTAGATAAATCATCAACTGAACCATTAGCGTCGATTGCGACTTTGACAGTGACGAATGGTTTTCGATTGCTACACCAGTGTAGGAATTCTCGCATTTGATGTGCAGCTTCTTCTTCCAATAATCCAGTTTCAACCTTAATTCCAGCATCTTCCAATACAGATATGCCATTTCCTCTAACTATTGGATTGGGGTCTCCATGGGCGATTACTACATTGCTAATTCCTGCCCATAGCAGCGCCTCAGTACAGGGGGGAGTCCTGCCAAAGTGATTGCAAGGCTCTAGGGTAACGTAAGCGGTAGCTCCGTTTGTGTTGTGGCCTTTTTCTTCTGCATCGTGGATCGCCATTTGCTCTGCGTGTAGCCCACCTAGGTGGTCATGCCATCCTTCTGCAATGACTTTTCCATCCTTGACTAATACACACCCGACCAGTGGATTTGGCCTGACTTGACCTCGTCCTTTTTCTGCGACTTCGATAGCGCGTCGCATGTATCCATGCTCTGCATCACTCCAAGCCATGGACCACGCGAGGCAGGCATTAGACATGAGGCCATCGCCTTGTAGGGACAAGAGGATTGATGTCCTCAACGTATCATAGGCACCATTATGGGAGCATTGCACTGCATCGTTAATCCTGCTAGCAGGGACCATACATGCGGCAAAAGATGGCCCTCTATTTCTGCAAAATTAGAATCAAAAGGGTTTGATGTAGTAACCCATATGACAAGTAGAGTTGGTCACGCTAGTGAAATCGCTTGGGAATTACGACAGCAAAATGTGGAAGGCCCAATAGTAGCAGTTGGCGGTGATGGAACCGTACACGAAGTAGCCAGTGCCCTAAGAGGTAGCGATATACCACTGGGAATTCTTCCCTTTGGCTCGGGTAATGATTACGCAATAACCCAGGGAATTTCTAGGAAAGACGTGGACCAAGCAATCGATGTGCTTGCAAACGGAGTTGACAGAAGATGCGCCGCATGGCGCTTGGAAGGATTCCCTGCATCTGCAACAGGGGATTATCCCGCGCCTAAAGCAAATCAGTGGGACGGAGAAGCAACCCAAGATGGGAAGGTAGTTCGATGGGTATTCCTAGAGTCTGATTCTGGAATAACCAGTGCAATGTCTAGGGCTAAATTATCGAGAGCGAAGTGGATTAAGGGGAATAAGAAATACACTTACCTTGGAATAACCACTATTCCATTCTGGAAGAGAAGAAAAGTGTGGTTGAAACTCGATGATTCTGAAGGCGAAATAATCGATTTCACGATGTTTGCTGCAACAACAGGTGAGACCTTTGGTGGAGGTTACAAAGTCTGCCCAGGCGTATCTCCCGTTGACAATAATGGGATGATAATGTATGCTCCAAGACTGTCAAGAATCGCGATGTTATCTCTGATGGGGCCGATGAAAAAAGGCAAACACGTTGGAAAATGGGGAATTACAATGCAAAAGGCGAATCGCATCGAGATCAAACCGGTTAATTCCAATGGAGAGGTATCCGATGTGCCTCTACCTTTGTCGACATGGGTTCAGGCTGACGGAGAACCTATTATTCTCAGTCCAGCAACTCTAGAATGGCATACTGAGCAATTGCTCGTTCGCGGTGCAAAGGATGTGCCTTGGGCCTAGAATGAGAAGTCACTGAATTCTTCGTCATCAGCGATTGATGCTCTCTTGTCCTCGACTACTCTTTCAGGCTGAGGTTCTGGTTCTGCTCTTTGCGCAGCACGCTTTTTCACCGAGCGACGCTTTACTGGCCTGCTCCCCTTGGTCGGGTTAGCAGCAGCAGTAGGTTGGGTGGCTCTGCTTGACATACTCGAAGAGAAGTGTTCTCTCTTTGCTGGCTCAGGTTGAGTAGAAACAACTCCGGCTGACGGCATTGGTGTACTGGAGACTTGAGGTATCGATGATGCAACAGACTGTGCGGATTCCATTTCCTTGGCTTCACTAGTCACCACTACAGAATTTCCGCCACCGAAGGTCTCCTGCCCGCTATCGCTGCTATCAGATTGTAGAACGCTGTCTAGACTGAAGCCCGGAATAGCAACATCTTCCTCTTTTTTCTTCTTTGGAGGAGGTGATGATTTCTTCTTTGGTTCTGCCCTTTCAGCAGGGCTTACTAGACCATCTTTCTTTGATTGCTTGATGTCTTTCTTCATTTGAACAGATTTAGCGAATCCCTCTCTTCCGAGCAGTGCTTCTGCGGTTGCTTTTGCGCCCTGTCTGATGACCATAGTCGAGACCACGAAGAGTCCGATTCCGCCTCCTATTCCGACAAGTAGGAAGAATAGGATAAATGTCCACCCACCAAAGATATCCGTATCGCCAAGTGAATATTCATCGTCATGCTCCCCATCTAAACTTACCACGCCTTGGCTGGTTTTGATACTAGTAACGATCATGCCGTGACCTTGTCCTTCAAGAGCACATGTTTCTGCATTTATTCCCCCTAGACCATTGCCTTCGATGACGTAGCCTCTAATCTCGATAGGCTCATGCCAATGCTGAAGGATATTGAGCCCGTTTGCGACGTTTTCTGATGCAGGAATAATTCCAATTACTTCCCATTCATTTTCATTGTCTGACAGTTTTGAACCTACTGCTTCGCTTGGATTCAGTGGCTCAGACCAATCTTTCAAACTGATTCTACCAGCCTTACCTTCTTCCACAGCTTCTGCAGAACTCCAAGACATTGTATGGATAATTACAGCAGCACCCATAGCTGACTGCTCATCGGAAAGCGTTGGGTGCTCAGAATATACCTCGGATGAAATCAGCATACCTGTCACTTTCATTTGTGACTCGCCACATCCAATAATCGAGACGGTTTTCTCAAATCCCTCGCCCATTTTGGATTTAACTTCAGCACTGTTTCCATCGATTTCGACATGTACCTGGCCATCTCCAGTACCCCATTCAGGGGTATCATTGTAGATACATCCTGCCATGAACATAAGCAGAACCAGCATCATCCCGAGACGCGTGTGAAGGCGGGCCATGTTCTATGCACGGCGCCTTGAGTTGTTGAACCCTTTCCATGAACAGTAGAAAATTGGGCAAGAAAATTAGGCGCGGAGAGAGAGATTCGAACTCCCGTGTCCGGGGGACAGTGGATTTCAAGTCCACCGCAATACCAGGCTATGCGATCTCCGCCTAGTCTGTGGGGAGGGCATTTCTTTCAAGAATCTATCCTTAATCATTCATCGCGACTTGAAGCGATAATTGCAAGTCCAATTCCTGCTGATAGGGTCACAAACGTGAACCCTGGTAGTCCGTTGTCATGATCATCTGGATGTGAATTTAGGTTTGCAGCCCGCTTAACATCCTCAACGAAATGGTCCACGTTCCAATCATATCCGACAAACACAACTTTTGGTTTCCAATCAGAATCTAGTATGAATGTTTGAGTTGAATGTGAGGTAGACGTGTCATTCTTTACCTCGTTAGGGTCAGCCTCAGGAGAAGGAAGGTCTGAAGCATCTTGTCCTTCAGCAACCCAAGCAAAGTGGTTGGCGTCTTCCATCAGCATTGCTTCATCAGCTGAGTCGGAGGCCGACATCCAGTGGCTAAACGAGCCCATGTCGTGCCAGATGTATAGGCTGTAATTTGAATCAGAGGCTCCAATTGAGGTAACAGAAGAATCGTTTTCAGAATAATCAATGTCGTTTTGTGAAAGTGCAACGTTTGTGTGCTCAATCGCACTTACTTCTGCCGTGTTGTAATATCTTGCATCAAATAATTCTGTAGAACCATCTGCATAGACCACTCCTAATTTGTGAACCATGTAATCATCAGGAGCAGGCATCGAGGATTCGTCTGTGGAATTCGGCGCCCACAAAACGTGTTGCTTGTCGACTAAGGTGTCCATTCCAACATCGCTCTCAATCCAGGATTCGTTTGTTTCGTCCCAGTAGTGTAATGCCCACCACCATGAATAATCATCAGGGGCTTCAACCCCGTCTATGCTGGTCATGTAATGGCCATACTCAGAGTCTGGAGCTACAAATGATTCTAGTGCACCCATTGACATGTGCCATGCGTTTAACTCGTCCATCACGACTTTTTCTGTAGAACCATCAGGCTGCACGATTGTAAATGAAACATCATCGCCTTGCGGAGATGGTATCGATGAATCATCGGTTGAGTTTGGCGCGAATGCAAGATTTCCTACTTCGATAGAATCAATTCCCATCATTGAAGCCTCCCAGACTTCGCTTGTAGTATTCCAGGAGTGTAATTCCCACCACCATGAGTAATCAGAAGGAGCATCGTCTCCATTTATGCCAGATACGAATGTACCCCATTGGCTAGAACTTGAGTTAACTGTCCAGCCATTCTTGTATGCTGATGCTGTTAATTGGTCAAATCCGTTAAGTTCGACATTTTCAGAATAAATCTCACCGCTAGGTAAAGCGACCATTACCGTCGGTTCCCCATCTTCATGGGAATGAGTATCTCCTCCACCATGGTCGTGCCCGTGGTCATGATTTTCTAATTCAGTAGTGTTGACCTGTATCATGAAATCGTCCCATACTTCCTGAATATCTTCTAGTTCAGCGGTTAGGTGTGGCCATGATGCTCCATAGTTGTCCATGTATTCTCTTAACACGGCAGGAGTATCTGTAGCTGGGTCTACGGTGATTGATATGAATTGGTAATCAATTCCATCTAATTGTTGTTCAGCACTTACTAGGTTGCTTGTTATTACCGGGCAAACATCAGGGCACGTTGTAAAAATAAACGCTACAACGATTACGTCATGTGTACCTTTCTTTAAAGAATAGTAATCGTAATTCTCGTCTATCAATACGTGGTCAGAAATTTTTTCTCTTTCCAATACGTAACCATTCCAATGGTGGTCGTGGTTATCAGAACCTGAAACAGTGTCAATTGGAAGGACTGACAATGCCAGAGTGGTTGCTACAGCGAGTGCAAACCAGCGCATAAGTTGTCCTCTATACTTTCCTTAATGAAAGTTTGAGTTCGCTGTTATCATTCTGTTACGTAGGAGTAATCCCAGTTTGGAGTACACCATGCAGGTAGTTGGTCGATTCCAGCTGGATTGGAAAGCCCAATACCCCATAGCATTAGTGCTGCGAAAATCACAGGGAATAATGCAGTGCGTGTGTAGATGAATGGGTCTCCCTTCAAGTGCATGAAGAAGGCAGCAATCCCATATCCTTTGATAATTCCAACAACGATTAGAACTCCCCAAACAGCGGTTCTAGTAATTTCAATGTCAGTACCAGGAATAACTTCAAAGAAAACAGCCGCAACTTCGAACAAAGTGAAGAACATCAGAATTAGGAAATTTACGTAGTAAACGTCCTTGCCGATGAGATCTGCCATTTTTTGGAAAAGTCCTGCTATTGGTCCAGTATACTTGTGTTCACCCATGTTATCACCTCAATACAGATAGAATGCTGGGAAGATGGCAACCCACGCCAAATCCACGAAGTGCCAGTACAAACCGAAGTATTCGATTCCCTGGCCGTTGTGCTCGTCATACCCATTCTCAAGGACATCTGCCTTGAATATCATGAATAGCATGACTAACAATCCAATGAATACGTGAAGACCGTGTGCTCCGGTTGCTACATAGAAGATAGAACCTGCTTGTGTATCGATTGTGAATCCTTCAGCGATTAGGTGGCTCCACTCAACTAACTTCAGAACAATAAACATCGAACCTAGTGCTAGGGTAATGATAAGGTAATTTCTGACAGCCTTCTTTCTTGTTGGGAATAACTTAGCCATCAATGCATTCTTTGATGGCTCCCAGTTTACATCCTTAGCCACCTTTAGTGCAAGGACGATGGTGTAAGAAGAGATAATCAGAGCAAATGTGTTGATTGCACCTGGTAGTAGTGTTCCAACTTCGTGGCGTAGTAGGTCTGATGCAGTTTGTGTGTCTACAAGGTCACACTTTCCTGCGTTAACAGCCCACTCAGTACACCATCCGGTTCTCATTCTCAAGTAAGAGGAGAAGAATGATGCGAAGACCATTGTCTCAGAGATTAGGAAAATCCACATTCCTGCCTTACGAATATCTTGCCCTTGGAATGGAGCAGAGGTGGCGATCTGCTCCTGGTGTCCTTTGAGGTCCTCGTTCCACCAGTTGCCGATACCAATGATCAGAATTGCAGCACCGACTATCGACATTCCGAAATCTCCCATTTCAGCACTGTAGTCTAGTCCAAGTAGTGACTTGCATGTGTTGACGAATCCTGGGAATCCAATCATGAAAAACATCAGACCTGCAGCCATTAGAATCGGTGAAGCAGAGCCGTGGTGCTCTTCGTGGTCATCATGATGGTGGTCATCATGTTCTTCTTCTGGTTGAATACTATTGTAGAATCCTGAAATTCCGTAGAATGCGGCATAGATAATCATCATGACAAGAATCGTCTTTCCAGCAGTTACCCATGTGAGATAGGATAGATGAGCGTCTACCTTAGCATCATATGCTTCATCCACAGCCTTCTCCGCAGCTTTTTGCTCTTCGAAAGATGCTTCAGGGTCGTCGGTTTCTGATTCGACGAGCATGTCAAGGTGGGCTTTTGCTTCATTGTAATCATCGTAAGCAGCATCCCATTCGTTCTTTTTTACAGTACCAACACCAACAGCGAATGCGCCGTATGCTGCAGCTCCAACAAATAGTAGGATGACCGAAACGATGACTGCTCTCATCCAGACATCGTTCTTTACGTCGTGTAGACTTCCGCTCATGATTTCGCCTCCTTATTCCAAAGACTGCTCATCGTTCTAAACGGAGCCTTGAGTATTGATTCCAACTTGGTTTCATGGTGATCGCTTGAGTCGTTAGCATCGTACTGAGTTGGCTCCACTGCGAATGATGGAGTTGGTGGCGGTGAGGTCACAGCCCATTCTAGGGACCAGCCGCCCCATGGGTCCTTGCCAACCTTTTCGCCCTTCTTCACGGAGCGGACGATGTTCCAAACCAGTAGCAACTGAGAGATACCGAAGATTATAGCGAATGTTGAGATAGCCATGTTTAATTCAGCAAATCCAGACTCTACTGCATAGGTGTGGGTTCTTCTTGGCATACCCATAATTCCTACTGCGTGCATTGGCCAGAACGCAGCATTGTACGAACTGAATGCAATTAGGAAGTGCCATAGTCCAAGAGTCTCATTCATCTTTCTTCCAGTTACCTTAGGGAACCAGTAGTAAATTCCGGAGAATAATGCGAAGATGATACCGCCGATGAACACATAGTGGAAGTGAGCAACGACGAAGTATCCATCGTGGAATTGTGTGTCAAGTCCAGCCACTGGGAAGAACATTCCAGATAGGCCCCCGAGTGTGAATGTAATCAAGAATCCAAGTGACCAAAGCGTGTGTGTCTTGAATACTAGACTTCCACCCCAAAGGGTCGCAAGCCAGTTGAAGATTTTCACACCGGTAGGGATAGCAACTGCCATTGTGGTAATCATGAATGCAGCACGCCATGCTGGGCTCATTCCGCTGGTTAGCATGTGGTGTCCCCATACGACGAATCCAACAACACCGATTCCAACCATTGCATAAACCATTGAGCGGTATCCGAAGATGGACCTCCTTGCGCTTGTAGCAAGTACTTCCGAAACAATACCGAATGCAGGTACAACGACAACGTATACTTCAGGATGTCCGAAGAACCAGAACAAGTGCTGGAACAATAGCGGGTCTCCACCTGCTGTAAAGAAGGTGGTTCCAATCGTTGAGTCAAACAATAGGAAGAAGATACCGATAACGAATGCTGGTAGGCTCACGTACAGCATGAATACGCTGATTAGAACAGACCAGGTAAACAGAGGCATCTTCATCCATCCAACACCCCTTGCACGCATTGTAAAGGTGGTTGTTACGAAGTTAACACCAGATAGGGTCGAAGATGCTCCGAGCAGAGCAATACCAGAAATGAATGCGATCGTTCCGGGGTTCGGACCACCAGCGTGGCCGCTTAGGCTAGAGTAAGGTGGGTACATAACCCAAGTAATGTCAGCCGCTTCACCACTCCATACACCTGTGAAAATTAGAGGTGCTGCAGCCACAATCAGCCAGAAACCTAGAGCGTTAATTCTTGGGAAAGCAAGATCCTTTGCCCCGATCTGTAGAGGCAGAATGTAGTTCATGAACCCAGCAATCATTGGCATTGCCGCCAAGAAAATCATGGTTGTACCGTGTAAAGTGAAGAACGAGTTGTATTCTGCTTGTGTTAAGAAATCGTTCTCCGGCAGTGCTAACTGAATACGGAACAGTAGTGCTAGCAATCCTCCAACAAGGAAGAAGAAGAATCCATACAAGAAGTACAGGATACCGACTTGCTTGTGGTCTGTGGTGGTCAACCATGGCTTGAGGTAAGCCCAGAAGTTTCCGATTGAGAAGTTGTCAGGGTTGCGTGTGTAGAACACCCACATGCTTCCGATTAAGATTAGGCCCAGTGCCAGTCCGATGACAGTCATTAGGATTGTAAGAGCTTCAGCGCTTGGTGCGCTCGGGTTTGCGTTAATTCCAGCAACTTCAACATCTAGTTGGTTCCACTCATCACCGGATGGTGCACCGTTACCGTTTACTGCGTTTCCAAAGATTAGGAAACTAGCAATTGCGGTGTCATCAGCAGGAGCGGTCCACTTGAATTCCCAAGTTCTTCGGTCGTTGATGTCCATGGAGTGGGTTAGACCACCGTCCATCTCTTGAGCGACGTTTCCATCGATATCAGGTACTGACTCTAGTACGCCACCGCCCTTTAGGATGATACTGAAACCACCATTCTGGTCAGGGTTGTCAATTGGTACATTGTCATTTGAAATTGCAAGGGTAAAGAAGTACTCTTCTGATGCATTGAAAACATCTGGTAGCCCGTCTACTGTGATTACAGTATCAGAACTCATTCCACCGTGACAACCACAGCCACCTTCGGTTACGATTCCAGTCTGCCTTGCTTCGAACGATGTTGTGGAAGCTAGTGCTACCAGTAGAATCGCAAGGACTGCAATGCTTCTACCCTTCATCATCTCAACTCCTCATGTTCGAAGTAGACACCAAAGTCTGCATCGCAGGTCATGCCCTCTCTTGCAACGACCTCAACTTGGCCGTACATTAGTGAGTGCTCTTTTCCGCAGTACTCAGCACATCGGATTGGGAAAACTCCTGCCTCGTTTGGCTGTACGTACATCCAAGTTCCTGAATCCAATCCAGGAACCGCATCTTCTTTCATTCCCCATTCTTGGAGCCAGAATGCGTGTTGTACACCTTGGTAGGTGCTAGAACGGTCAAATGAATCGTCTTCTCTATCCAAGTTCATACTGAAGATATTGAAGAGAACATTTTCATCACATGGAATGATTAGGTTGCCACTCATCTTGTAAATGTACAATTCTTCACCACTGGAGTCAACTTGCCTTTCTGGGATATGCTGCCATCTGTGTATGATATTTCCTTCAGCATCTTGAATGTCTACGCTCTGAGGGATGGTTTCATCAAAACCTCTGTCCATCGTGGTCACGTTGGCCAAATCGAGTGTCTCGGACAATCCTAGAGATAATCTGCCCCACTTCACTACAGCAGAGGCCGCATCTTCTCCAGCGTCTATTGTAAGTCCACTAGCATTCCAAGTAACGTCATGACCAGTGTCCATGTCTTCCCATGTTAGTTCGTCATGGTAGTAGAAGTCCCAATACCATTGTAGCCCATTGACTTCAACAGTGAATGTGTCTTCTTCTTGCAAATTCTGAACTTCACCCCAAACAATGTTCATTGAACCGAATGCGAGAATTGTAACCCACACGACAAGAATTGTTGGCCCCAAGAACCAAGCGAATTCTAGATCGAAGTGATGCCTCTCCTTCGGGAACGTACCAACTTTGAGTTCTTCCTTGCCGGCAGGCTCAATTCCGTCTCTGTAGCGCAGTACAGCGATTAACAGCCAGCTGAATGTGAAAATTCCGACCACGATTGACCAGAAAAGAAACTTATCGTAGAGAATATTGAACACTGTATATTCGTCAGGCCATAACTCACGAGATGCGCTCATGATGGGACCGGTCAGATGGCCGTATTAATTGATTGCGTATATACGACATTTTATCAATGAAGATTACTTAATAAACAGTTCTCAGGGGTTATATTATGGGGGTCGAATCTTGCATTCAGAAGACCCTAGATGGGACTATCATTTTGGACATTGAAGTCCAACCAGGATCTTCACGTCAAGGTATCGTTGGATTCAATGAATGGAGAGGTAAATTACAGGTTGCTGTAAAGGCTGAAGCGCAACAAGGGAAGGCGAATCATGCAGTCTGTAACGTACTTGGAAAGATTTTTTCATCTCCAGTATCCATTGTATCAGGACAAACTAGCCGCAGCAAAAAAGTGAGTATCACAGGATTGAATTCGGAAGAAATAATTTCCATTTTGGAGGGATTTCTTGAATCGTGAACAACGATATTCACTGGCAAATAGAGCCCTTGAAGAAGGCATTGAAGAAAATGCTGAGGGCAAAGTCATTCTTGTTGAAGGCAAACGCGATGAGGTTGCATTACGGAAGTTAGGTTTCACAGGGCCAATCGAGAGGTTGAATCGTGGTTGGAGCGTGGACAGAGTTGTAGTTTACATCGTTGAAGAATACGGCTCTTGCATAGTGCTGATGGATTGGGATAGGACTGGTGGCAGGCTGCAAAAGAGATTGATGGATTCAATGACTAGTCTAGACATAAAGCCGTGCGATGATTTACGAAGAGCTCTATCTAAGGCAATGAAACCAGATACGATGTGTGTTGAAGATTTACCATCATTCCTCGGGGAGGACAACACCTGATTCCTTTACAGTATTCAGTACGACGTGAGTGTAAGAGCGAGAGATTCCTTTGAGGGTGAATACAGTTTTTGTCAAATCATCAAGGTCTTCTCGATTCTTAACTCTTGCAAGAACCATCGAATCCCAGTCTCCCGTAACGTCGTATACAGCGAAAACTCTTTTGTCAGCAGAAATGTGTTTCTGCACGTCCATGATTTTGCCTTTTTCGATACACAATCCGGCCATTACAGTCATTCCCCAACCTACAGAATCGGCGTTCAAAGTTGGACCATAACCAAGGATAACTCCGTCACCTTCCAATTTACGAAGTCGATTCGTAATAGTGCCCTGGGCAACTCCTAACTTCTGTGCCAACTGCCTATGAGAAAGCCTTCCGTCCTCACATAGAGCGTCAATGATTGCCCTGTCTACAGAATCCAAAGCCATGAATTCAAGCGACAGGCTTCTGCTATTCAATCATTCGACCGAGGATTTGGGAGATTCAAATCTAAAATCCAATCTCCTAATTCGTCAACCTTCACGGCCAATTTTAGTGATAGGCTCCCATTCCCGGTTACGCGTAAAGTCCCAGTGTGTGTGGTGTAAGCAGCAATAGTTTGCTTCTTTATCCGCCCGTTTGCTCTCCATCCAGCGCCCATTGTTAAATCACCAATTTCGACTTGGAATCCTGCAATAATTCGATACTCGATGACGTTTTCTTCTTTTGACCATGAACCTTCTAGCCGCGGCAAACCAATCTCTCTCTTTCGCTCAGCCATCACAATGAAGCCGACCAAAACAACCAGAACAAGCAAAAGAATGGCGGGAGTCAGTATCGCTCCTTGGTCTACAGATTGCCAATAGGTTGGCATTTGCTCTCTCTGAATAGAGAGGACTCTGTTCGTTTTCTCGTCCTCAAAACCACCGATTAGAATGAGCATTACCTCATACTTATCTGCAAAACTAGCATCGTCTAATTCTATACCTGCGCCAACTAGATGATCTCGAGAAATTGTTTCATTCCAGTAATTTGTACCGTTCGCAGCAAAGTTCAGTGAGGACGAAGGAGACCAATCTCTGACAAGGTTGGGAACCTCCCTTCCCATATCATCGATAGCGTTTGTTTCGATGATGAAAATATGCATCTGTGTTGCACCGTTCAATTCCTTTGGATTGGTCCAAGTTGCGGTAATATTCAGTAATTCAACTTCGGATGAGCCAATTAGTTGGATAGTCCAATCTATGGAGACCTCGTTCTGTCTAATCTCTGGTTCGATATCAGAGATGTTTTCTGGATAACCATCAATTGCAACTGCAGGAGTTGTCAAAAAACTGTGATACATATGTCTAGCATCTGCATCATCACTGGGCAGGTTTCCTCCTTCGTTATCAGCTCCTGTCCTCCAGTGTAGTAGGGTGATTCCACCATTCCTGTCCAATTCTCTCAAGTCTTCCACTTGGCTTTCATCACCTGCTCCGTGGAACCATTCGACCAGAATTGGTGCCTCGTCTTGAGAAGAAAATTCAGCCTCGGAGTAGATTGACAAATCAGAGATAGCACTTGCTAATGGCAGCATTAGTAACACTACAACGAAAGCAAATACTCTCATTCCTCTTCCTCCTGTGATTCGATTCCTAGTTTCATACGGATGATTTCTTTTTCCTTATCGTCCAACATCAATGAAACACGAGCAGCAACCCAAGCAGGGAGTAAGAACTCCCCACATTTCAAAATAAATGAACCGCGCCCTATTTCTGTAACAAATTCTTCTCTTAAAGGTGCATTTCCTTGGATTAATGAAATCATAGTCTCTTCGTCTATTTCAACAACTCCTGCCGAAATTCTGTCTCTCAATAGCCCAAGTGCTTCCTGACGTGGCCTCCAAATTCCTTTGTTATCAGTAAAGGTAGGCTGGCCAACATGAATAATCTTCAGTGGATGGAAATCTTCTCCCGGCCAGTAGTCTCCTTTCTTGTTAACAACAACCGGTTTGTACAATCTGTCATATGCCATCTTGGAAGATAGATTTACTCTCTTTCCTCTTTGCCACCAAGCAAAGTCATCCTTGTCGATTCCCCATTTATTGCAGATATCCTCTACAACATCTTCCGAAGCAGGAATTGTGGAGTGCTTGCTGCGTTTTCTTCGTGGTAGTTCTTCAGGTTCTCTGTTGAGTTCCCTGTGTAGAATCATCGACCTTGCAATGCCTTCGGGTGTTCTTTCTGCAACATGCTCAAACAAGGCCACGAAAAAGCCTCCAGTATCGTTTTCATGCTGATGAACTCTAATCGTCTGTGAAAGGTCTGGAGATTCAATTCCTCTCTGATGGGGATTGAGCATCTCTTCACTAAGGCCGACAAGTCTTGGCATTTCACCTTCCCAGTCAACGACTTCTGCGCTTTCATCCAATATCGGCCAATCATCTCTCCCTCGATGACAGATTAGAGTCGGGAATAATCTGTCAGCATCGATATTGGTCAGTTCAAGCCACGGGCATCTGTGTAATATCTCACAAACAACCGCTTCATTTTCAACAGGGTCGAGTGAACACGTTGAGTAGACCATTTTTCCACCAGGTCGTAGTAATTGTGCCGCTCTGGTCGCTATATCGGATTGCAACTTGAACAAACTGCGACCGACTTTAGGCGTCCAGGATTTCCACAGTTCACGGTTTTTCCTCGTTGTTGCAGTTCCGCTACATGGAGCGTCTACAACCACTCCATCAACACCCGGCTCAGGCATTCTTCCAATGTGCCTGCCATCATGCTGCATGATTAGCATATTTTCTATCCCAAGCCTTCCACGATTTGTAGTTAACAAATTCAATCTTCCAGATGAGGGCTCATTTGCTAACACTAAACCATTTGGCACAGCTTCTGCAAGTTGTGTTGCTTTAGAACCAGGAGCGGCACAAGTGTCCATGACCAAATCGTTCTTTTTCGGTTGAAGAACAACCGGAGGTAGCATAGAGACCGCCTCCTGTCTTGTGATTCTGCCCGTTTCATGTAATAGTGTGATGATTTTCTTTGCCTCTTCACTCGGGTAATCTCCTTTTGAAAATGGCATTACCCAAGATTCACTCATTACCATCCAGGGGATTTTTTCCCCACCTATGGATTCAAGCATATTTCGAGTCCATTCGATGTCGTGGCGGTTTGGAGTTACACGAAGGGTAATTGGAAGCGGAGAAGAAGCCACAGGCAACCATTTTTCGACATCGATGCCGAGACTTCTTGACAAGCCCGAGAGAGGAGTGCTGGCTAACTCATCGAGTAAACCCGCATCTGCTGGCCGCACCATGTTACCGGGCAGGGTCTCCTACTCTTCTTGCTTGTGCAAGGCTAATGGCTCAGTTGTATGTGGGCGTGTCATGGCTGAAACGATGGCGACCCTTGCGTTCCTATCTGCACTGGCCATGTTTTTGTCACCTCTCGTGGAGAAAGGGAAGTGGCTTGCAACAATAACTGCAGCACTTGCCTTCCTAGCTTTTGTACAATCTCCATTCGAGGGGATTCATCAATCAGGAGGTTCTGCTCTAATCATTGTAACATCAATGTGTGGAATGATCCAGTATCACATTCACAACGGTGTGAATAAGAAATATCTCAATGGATTTGGTGGCGCTGTAACATTTGTCTTGCTTCTAGCAATGTATCCTGAAAGTGGAATAAGGGAAACAGTGAATGAGTACACAACCACGGAGGGAGTGATAGCAATCTTCGAATCAATTTTGGCAGGCATAGTTCTTGCCCAATTGATGTATAACTCGATTAATTTCGACAATAAAAACAGCATTGGAATTTTGTTAATTCTCGTTTCACTGGGTCTACTCTCGAATTTAGTTTCATATTCAGAATTATTTGTGGTCACCATATCATTGTGTTTTGTTGGATTCTTACCATACTTGGAAGAGAGAATAACACCCAAGATTGGCTCAGGAAAAGGTCGTGCCAATGCTCTAGCAATTTCAACTCTGATCGGTATAATTTTGATATTCGCAATCACCTATGCATCTCTCTCTAGTGTGAACAGAATCGGTGATGGAAGTGGAGCAATAGCGGTGGCTCTTTGGCTGACTGTTGCAGTTACTGCAATTGGTTTAATTGGAATGCTATTGCCTTTGTTTGGGTTTGATGAGCATCCACGCCCGGAGGCTTGGGGATGGAGATTTGGTCTCTCGGTAAGTGCGATTTTGATATCCCTTCAAACAGACTTATCCGGACATTTATTGCTTGGAATTGCACTTGCAATTTTAATTTCGGTTAGTTCACCCTTGGTCTTGGAGAAAGGTCAGCAAAAAGCGGCACAATAAGTGGGAAGTCCCCCCAACTGTTATGAATGGATAAAATTCCATTGCATTTTGGAGAAGTAATTCTCCAGGGATGGGGATCCAGATGGGTAGAGCATTTAGAGACGGCGTAAGCCAAGAAAAGAAAGTAAGAATGAGAGTCAAAAGGCGCTCATGGAAACCGCTGGCAGATTTACAAGGACTCAGCGGTAGAACAAAAACAACCGGTAGCGAGATGGGACCGCTTGTGGACGTTCCAGCCATGGTTAGAATTGAAAATGAAAAGTGGGTTTTCGAAAGAGTAAGTCAAGAAACGTTGACTCACCTAACTCACAGATTGGTTGTACACGAAGTCGGAGGGCCGAGAACTCTTGGAGCAACAATTGACTTGGAAACAGCAATGCAAGTCGCTCAAGGAATGGCTAGAACAGATGGTTCTGTAGTTCTGATTGAACCTTTGAGGTAATCAGAACATATCCATGATCCATCCTACAACGCCCTCGTTCACGAGGTAGATGAATCCAGCAAGTCCGATACATGCAAGGTATACTTGTCTAGGACTAATTTTCCAAGACTCTTCGGATTCCTCATCGAAGTATCGAATCAGACCTGCAGCCTGCTGAATGCCGCCGCCGTCTTTCTTTGCCATGTCACCGCCGACATTAATCCCCTTTATGAACGCGACGCGCGGTCATTCTTCCTCACTTGATGATAAGTCGATGAACGGTACATCACCTTCTAGTCGCAATACCTCTCCATCAGGAATAACGTCTTCAACTTCGATTTCAATTGAGTCCGCCTCTATTCTAGATAAAGCCCTCAATACAGCAGGAGCATTATCGTCAGCTAAGGCATTCCTAGCGATTTCAATATCTTCGCAATCACCTTTCTCAAGAAGCGTTGTTTCAATCAATTCACTCAAATCTTCTCTTGCGCGTTCGATGTGTGCAGTCCAAGTTTGGTGATTTTCTTCGATGTTTGAAACCTTTGAATTGAATTTACCTCTCCTAGAGAATTCCCAAGGCTTGTGAGATAATGCTGAGACTAAATCGAAGACGATACGCGCTCTTTCTTCCAATGGCCCTTCAAGGGTAATTGTGTTAGCATAACATTTGGTGAACAGACCAAAACCCCAGTATGAATAGCTTGAAACTCGAATAGATATGTCTCCCGCTCTGCATGTGAAAGACCATGACTGTTCATCGAAACCGGGCTTTTCTTCCATAACCGGAGTGCTAACGCCCTGTACAACCTTGAGTAAGGTTTGGGCAACATCCCCGAGGTATACTGTGGAGATGTTTGCAGGGTGAGCTTTTGGTCTCAGGTACCCTTCGCCATCATAGCCATGTGTAGGCCCAGCGTCCCTAACTTGAGCATGAAGTGTTGAAGATAGTGCCTCCAACATCTCTTGCATATTTTGGTCACATCGGCCTTTGGACTTAATTTTCCCCCTCCAAAAGAGAAGGGTTCATGAGATGGGTGTGTCATGGATTGAGCAGGTGAAGACATGTCCGCTAAGCCGAAAAAGGACCCACTCGCAGCATTATTGGCAATTCCTGGCGTAGGTAAAGCCACAGCACAGAAACTAAGCGATGCAGGAATAAAATCTGCTGCAGGAGTCAATAAAGCAGGTGCTAAAGGTCTTGCAAAGGCAGGATTGAGTGCAGCAATTTCAAAGAAATTACTCGCAGCAGTAGCAAAGAATACTGCAAAGAAAGCAACCACCAAAGCAAAATCAACCGCCAAGAGTGCAGCATCTAAAACAAAGGCGGCTGCTACAAAGGCGAAAACCTCAGCAAAGAAGACCGCAACCAAAGCGAAATCTACCGCTAAGAAAGCAGCCTCAAAGGCCGCTGCAGCAGGGCAGAAAGTCGCTGAAAAGACGGTAAGCAAAACCGGTGAACACAAGGTCAAGTCAGAGAAGGCCAAGGATGGAAGAAAGGGAAGCACTCTCAAGGTTCCCCGCTCTGTTAAAGACATGGCATGGTTCAAGAAAAAGTGAGAATTTCTACCGCTATGTTGTAAGACCCTCAAGTTAGAGGGTTTGCTATGCCAAGGCGCAAGTATGGAAAATTGCGTAAGGTAGTCGAGTTGCCTCCAAAAGGCAACTGCTCTCGTTGTAGGAGCGGCAAACACTGTCCGATTGAAGGACATGACGGGTACATTGT
This sequence comes from Candidatus Poseidoniaceae archaeon, assembly GCA_049606035.1. Classification (GTDB taxonomy): domain Archaea; phylum Thermoplasmatota; class Poseidoniia; order Poseidoniales; family Poseidoniaceae; genus MGIIa-K1. The sequence continues at coordinate 30,156 of JBMYVD010000003.1, forward strand.
TGCCAGCCATAGAGAATGGAGTGGTCCATCAAAAATCGAGAAGCGCAAAAAAGCGCGCTCATAATTCATCATCTTCTACATCAATGGATGTAGCCCGCTTGTAGATTTCTCGTAATGTTTGGTCACTTATCTCGAGATAGACACGCGTGGTTGCAATGCTTGCATGCCCTAACAACCGTTGAATGCTAACAAGGTCTGCACCGCGCTCGAGTAATCCAGTAGCGAAATTGTGCCTGAGTACGTGTGGAGTAAGCCTACCACGTGGAATTCCAGCCTCATCTGCTAATTTATCCATCAAACGCTGAACGCTTCTAGATTGCAATGCTCTTCCAGTCTTGGTTACGAGTAGATGTTCTCCCTGTGGATTTCTATCCTCTCTAAGTGGGAGCCATGCTTGAATTCGTGAGACGGTTGATTCAGTGAATAGTACCAGTCTATCTTTTCCACCCTTGCCGTCGATTACCATTGCTGAATGGTCGTCAAGGTCGATATTTGACAATTCCAAATCACAAAGTTCGCTCACTCGCAATCCTGTATCTAGGATCATTGTAACCACTAGATTGGCAAGCGGGTCTTCGCTGAAGGTTGCAGCTTCTTTGACAAGCGACAATTCTCTACTCGACAAAGTACGTGGTAACTTCTTTCCACTTTTCGGACGAACTAGATGCTCTGGCCACTTTTGTCCTAACCAATTGATGAGATGATTAGCAGCTGCTAATCTTGCTTTTACAGTGGATGGCGATTTGTCAATCATCGAGTTAACCCAAATGTCTAGCCTTCCATTGAACGGCTCGATTCTTTCGAGTAACTGTTCCACGCTCATTGAATCTCTTTCAAACTCAGTTATGATGTCTTCACCGGGAAGAGGAGTCTCGATTAGATGGCGCAATCCAATCATGTATGACTTCTGAGTATTGACCGATTTGCCTTCAGCCTGAAGTTGAGTTGTGTATGTGTGCAGCCATGGTAAATGGCCTCTGTGAATTAGACGCGGCGGTAGCTCTGGCCCTTCACCGTACAGACGCTGCTGTACTGCTTTTTGCCTAGCATTGTATGGCCCTGTTCTCATTGGCGTCACCGCCTTACCCGCCGAGGCGAGCGTGCATCCCGTGTCCCGAAGGACAAAAGCCAATCAGGCCACCATGATATGAAGCCTTCGCGCGTTATCGCCCAACACGCACTTCGAACACCGTCGAGAAAATGATCCCGAGCAATAGACTAAATCTTACTTCTTGGGTGTTTTCCAAATTTTGTATTCCATGTGGAATGCGCTGAAACCTCACAAAATTAGCATTTAATATTGATTTTACAAAGGGTACCCTTTGCATTATGGATAATGCGAAATCTCTGCTTGAACGGATATGCAAAGAACCCCCTCAATTGGCAACCTAACGATTCAATCTACGGTTAATATAACAAATTGCTTCATCAAAGGAGCAATATGCGAAACAGAGTCCATCTGCTGGTTTTGCTTGTGATTTCTTTACCACTCTCAGGTTGCATTGATATGCACTGCTATAGCGGATATAACAACCATTTTGTCGAATTGGCAAACGGTACTTCTGGGGAATTGGATTTGGCGGAAATAGAAGATATCAGAATTAACAATTTCAATGGCGTAACAGGAGTTTAGTTTGCTGTAGAGCAATCTGATTTCGATGTTGATGATGATTTCATTGTTGTGTTTGATGGTGTTGAATACGAAAAACAGAAATTGCTGGATACTGGGATTCCTGAGGAATCATATCACATTTGGGAAGAAGAATCAGCTTCGGAATGCAGCAGTACACCCGATTACCCCACACAATTTGGAAATGTCTCCATCGATGGCATCGATTATTGGGGAATCCATGTAAAGGACACATTGTATTATCTAGATAGGGAGAATCCCGAATTTGAATAAAATATGAATGTCACTGTATTCGTGCATGGTCATGGATTAACTATGCAAACATAAAAACTCACCCGTTATTATTCAGAGTGGTAATACACAAGCTCATGGATCCGTTTTGACACAATTAGAGGGCGCTCAATGGGCCTATTTGTTCAATATAGCCTAGACGTATGTTACATGGGAAGGGTACTCGGGGATTTTCGAGGCATCAACCCGTCAATTAATCAAGTTCTAGCGTGACGGGAACATCATGGAGAAGGAGTCTCTCAGGATGACTCCCGAAATTATTCGACACGTATCGATGGAGAAAGACTTCCAGAATGTATCAAGAATCGGCAGGTGGAGATTCTAATGAGTGATGTCTGTGAGGTGGGGGCTTTCTTGCTCGGCGCGCCCAAGTGTGGTACTACTTGGTTGGCTGAAGTCTTGACGCAGCACCCCGGAATCTGTGTCTCAGACCCTAAGGAGCCGAATATTGTCGCTAGTCACAAAGGAACTTTTGGACGAGATGAATCAGAGCCAAATTGGAAAAAATATGCAGATTGTTTCACTGGAGATGGTTTGAGAATCGATTGCTCGGTTCATGCAATGGCTTGCCCGATTGCACCTTCTCGTGTTGCGGATAATTGGCCTGATGCACGGCTTATCATATGCCTAAGAGATCCCGTTGGCCGAACAGTTTCTCATTGGAATATGGTTCTTGATAGCGCGGCTGATAAGCAGAATGGGACAGATTGGTCTAACTTCGAAGAGGCTTGGGCTGATCCGCGTTTGTCCGTTGATAGCTTCTATGGGGCTGCGGTTTCACGATGGCTAGAACACTTTGACCGTGATTCGATATTATTGATTGGGGAGAATCGTATGCGAAATGATTCTTCAGGAGTTTTAGAAGATGTCTGTAATCATCTTTCAGTAGCCCCTTACTCCTTTGATTTTGATTCAGTAAAAAATGCAAATACAGCAGCAAAGAGACGCCCAATAACTGTGATAGGTCGCACCTTCAGGTTCGCTGTTGGCTTGGTGCCAAATTTCATCACATCACCAATTGTGAAGTGGTTGCAATCAAGGGATTTCGATGTGTATAAGTTACCTGTGATGTCAGTAAAACCTACACCGAAGAGGAGCATAACTGAAGAGCAACGAACTCTGATTGCTCCAGAAATAAATGCAGATTTGAAGTTACTACAAGATTCAACGGGTTTTGATTGTTCTGAATGGTACATTCAATGACCATTCATTGATGTTGAATTCGATTTACTTCACAGGTCCAAAATAATTGGAACATAGGAGTCATCAGTGGTATAGTCGCCGACTTGACCATTGACATTTCTACCCCAGCAGGAAACAGATTTGTCCTCAAACACAACACAAGTATGGAAATTTCCCAAGAATAGATTCTCCGGTTTTGCCATTCCATCCAATCCTGGTACAGATATCGGATTTGCTTCATAGTTTGATGGTGTATTTCCTAATTGTCCGTAGGTATTGTTACCCCAACATACAATTTCCCAATCTTCTAAGATTGCACAGGAATGATGTGTTCCGGCTGAAACTTGTAATGCAGTTCTATTGTTTCCGAAATCTATGACCTCGCGTTCGGTGAATGAATCGGTGGCTGATTGCGTGTAACCCAATCCGCGCTGGCCGTAATCATTCCTTCCCCAGCACATCACTGATCCGTTTTCCAGCAGTGCACAAGTGTGGTATCCGCCAACAGACACGTCAGTGACATTGGTTCCAGAGTTTGGAATATGAGTAGGTGAGGAAATGTGTTGGTTATCTCCTGTAACACCCTTCAGCGCTTTGTATCCCCAACAATAGAGTTCTCCATCAGTTGTAACCGCACATGTTGCATGGCCACCAGCCCTGACTAGAGATGCATTACTGCCGGGCCCGAACTCCGGTATTGAGTATGGTGTTGATACACCAAGATTACCATCGATTTCACCGTTTCCAATTTGGCCGAATTCATTACTTCCCCAGCAAGAGATGGAGTCGTCTGAAAGTAGAGCGCATGTGTGATAGTAGCCTGATGATAACAAGATAGCATCCAATCCAGCTCCAAACCCAAGAGTTGGAGAGGGGACATATCTGTCGTCGTAGGTTCCATCTCCGAGAGTTCCTGCTTGGTTGTAACCCCAGCATGCTACGCTTCCATCATCCAATATCGCACAATTATGGAAACCTCCAGCGGACAATTGTGTTGCGGTGTGACCTCCATACAAGGTCACATCAACCGGATTAACTCCTCCTGAAGTATTTCTGTATCCGACTCCAATTTGTCCGTAGTAGTTGTTACCCCAGCACATCACGGTTCCATCTTCTCTAAGCATACAGGTGTGCCATCCACCGCCTGTTAGTTGGTCGACACTGGATGTTTGATTCTCACAATCTGCCAGGTTACAACACTCTTCTATGTTGCAGATTCCATCCTCTCCAGGGTCCCCGTTACAGATGTAAGCGGTGTTATCGATTTCACCATCTGATAAATTCAGGTCACCATCTAAATCAATCCCTGAAACGATCATAACTCCGCCATGAGCACAATTTTCTCCAACTGGCTCGTCGATTATGTCAATTAAGGAATTCAAACCCGTTTTCGAATCTTCATCATTTGATGTTGCCTTCTCTTCGGATGATAAACATCCAGAAAGAGGAGCCAATACAAACAACGTCACCAAGAATAAGCACTTCAAGCGCATGATGGCTTCTGTACATTTTAGAAAATAAAGGAATCTACGTATAAGTGAGTTAATGTTCGATTATACTGAATAATTATCAAACCCAGTAAGGAATTTTGGAGATTATTCTTCTATTCCAGGTTTGAGGTGAAAGAGTATTGGGAGTGTATTTCACCTTCAATCTCTACTTCTCCAGTCTTCTCAATGAATTGTGATTTTTGCAAAGCTCTCCTGATAATGTGCGCTTTTACATCGCGCCCAGCCTCTTCTAGGGCGCTCACAATTTCTCTGATTGTTGCAGGGCTATTGTCTCGCAGCCAGCCAACTATCCAATCTGCTTGGATTCGATTTTGGCGTCTCTCCTCAGTCCAACGCCTGCGCATGTGAAAGTGTAGTTGGTCGTGGTTTACAGATGTTAACGTCCTATGATTTCATGTTGAAAATGAAGAAAATCCGGAATTTCCTTTATATGTCGGACAGCGATAGAAGAATTTGAGCAACATGATGAACACACTATCTCTAATTTACTTCAAAATGGCTGAGTTAATCTCAACCCTTTTCCCATCCACAGATGGAATGCTAAACCAAATAGGTATGAACATGCTAACTGACCCAGGCGCAATAATCACTCACCTTTTTGAGCAACTTTTGATGTTGGTCGCAGTTATTGTAATACTACCTATAACCCTTGCATACAGGATATTCATGGGACTAATCGGTCAGCCAGTACCTGTTCCTTGGTTCTGATTAGAACTCAAGCATTGGAATCTTGCCCGTCCATTTCTGTGTTTGAGACAGGTGGTAAATCCAAATTTTTGCGCTTTATGCTAGCCCTGAGTTGCTCTAGGTCGCCATAACAAATCAATGAATCACGGAACCGCAACTGCAGATCTGGGTCAGGATTCCAAATCAGGTCTCCGGCTCTTGATAACGCGAAAACCGGCATATCTTCTTTGAAAATTTCTCTAATTGGTGAACCGATTAGATGGGGATGGTTTCGTAGGTGAACCGATAGGACACCCTGTCCAGGAATCGTTTTCAGAAGTTGGTCTACGTTAACTTCATTGAAGTCTGATTCTGATATTACGTAATCGATAATCGCTCCCGCAACGTTCACACCGCTCGCTTTCTCAATACCTTCGAGTCCAGGAGATGAGTTGACTTCCAACACAAGTGGGCCATCATTTCCTTCAAGCAAATCAACACCTGCAACATTCAATCCGAGGACTCTAGCTGCACGACATGCAACCTCTGCATACTCATCAGAGATTTCGACCTTCTCTACCGTTCCATTTAGGTGGTAGTTGGAGCGGAACTCTCTGCCCCTTGCCTTTCTGCGCATACTTGCAACTACTTTTCCACCGACAACTAACGCTCTGATGTCCTTGCCGTGGCTTTCAGCAATGTACTCTTGAATTAGAACGGCCTTGCCAGTTACCAATAATCCTTGGACTAAGTTACCGGTCTCCCTTAGTGTATGTCTAAGGAATACACCTTGTCCCTGTGTGCCTTGAGTTACTTTGACAACAACCGGTAGTCCTCCCACTGCATCGATTGCTCTTTCGATATCTTTCATGTCACGAACATATGCTGTTCGAGGTGTAGGGATTCTATTCCTTGCTAGGATTTGGGAAGAGTGTAACTTGTCTCTGCTTTGGAGAATACCTTGGCTTGTGTTCGCAGTCCAAACATCGAGTTGTTCCAAGTGCCTCAAAACAGCGACACCGTGCCTGGTTATTGAGTGACCGATTCTCGGAATAACTGCATCATAATCGAACTTCTGCCCCTGATGAAGAATTCCGATATCTTGTTCTGCAACGAATAATGAAAATTGCATCGGATTGATGACTGCAACGTCCATTTCTCTCAGGCGAGCCTCTTCGACAAGACGTCGCGTACTGTACAATCGCGGACCACGCGATAATACTGCAAGTCTTGTTGTCATGAAGTGTATCTGTAGCCCTTACCTTTTTGATTCCTTTGATTTTAGTGAATCGTTCACTTCAAGTTCTGATTGCAGATGGGAGGTTAATGTCCGATGAAGCACTCGAGGAGCCAACCACTGATGATTCGGAAGAAGACGCGGTCGAAGAATTGACAATTGAAGAGCGTCAAGAAGCACTCAAAAGAGCTCGCTGGAACGTTTTCATGTACCTCGGTTTAGCAGCTCTGCTATTCGGTTTCGCACTATATCCTTTCATGTCAACCACGATGGATGTTGATGAAGGAATTGGGTCAACTGACAAGACGATCACTGTGTGGGGACTACCTGTAGCAGGTGAAGACTTCACGGATATCCCAGTTGAAATTGATGTAACTGTAAAATCACTGCCGACTGATGTTAACAGCATTGAGATTTTTATTATTGAAAATTCCAAAGGTTGTGATTCTACAGATGGCTCCATTGGTGAAGCCAGATCAGAACTTCAAAGCGGAGAATCCGCTCATCCAAACCAATACCATATTATCGAGAATCCTGTTGAGTCTGAGACTTATTCAGTTGAAATGAGTGTCGACCCCGGTATCTATTGTGTTCAAGTTGTTGTAGACAGTTCTGGAAGCGGCTTTAGCGGAATTAACGTAAAGGCTGATGTTGCTCTTTATCCAACCCAATTGCCACTTGCAATATTTGCTGTTATGTGTCTGCTAATGTCGGGATTCGCCTTCATTGGTGCTCAGAAACATGGTAAGCACGTCAAGAGTTTGGTTGAGCCAGAGAAGGAGCCAAGCATCGAAGATTCTGTACTTGCAGAAACATCTGCAGCAAGAATTGCCGCGGGACCATCAGGTCCTCCAACCGGCCCTACTGGCCCTCCTGCACCAGGTCCAACCGGGCCACCCGCTCCTGGCCCGTTAGGTCCGCCTGCTCAGCAAGAGACAGTGGCGACACCCGCATCTGAGCCGGTTGCAGAAACATTTGCAGAACCTGTTGCCGAACCGGTGGCAGAGGATGTATACGAAGACCAAGGAAATGGTTGGTATTTCAGAAAATTCCCAGACGGTACCTACGACCAAAAGGTGTACGTCATCAAGGATGGATTTTACGTTCCCCACGAAGAGCCTAGTGCTTGATTTGGCCCCTTGGGGGCCACAATTACCCCCACTATTCAAAGAGGGTGAAGTCCCCGTTAATATTGATGGGTGAATCGGAATCCTACGTTTCCTCTTCCCACACGGTGGCCGAATTGAAGGCCATGTGTAAGGAAAATGGGTTACCTATCAACGGCAAAAAAGCCGACTTATTGGAGAGATTAAACCGCTATTTCTCCGGGGATGACGAGCCTGATGAAGAAGAGATGATCTCCCTTGAGGACGAATCAATCTCTGTGGATGAAGAAATAGTTTCATTGGAATCAGAATCAGTGCCCCTTCCTGTAATCGATGAAGATGAAGAAATAATGGAAGCTGAAGTCTTAGATGCTGAGTTTATCGAAGAGGTAGAACCTGCTTTTGTAAAGGAATCAAAGCAATCTAAAACCCTAATAGACCAAATAAAAAATCCAAAAGTTGCTGCGGTCTTACTCACAATTCTGATAGCGTCTGCAGGATGGTATTGGTATGTCAATAATCAACTAAAACCGTTCACAGCAGACGATTTACGATACGGAGATTCTATGGAATACACCTTGCTTAATGGTGAATTGGAGGTCACTGGCGAATATGTAGAGCTTATTCGGGAAAATGTTGACGTAGACCAGTTGAATAAATCATGTCGCCTCCTAATGACGTTCTCGGGGATTGGAACAACCTCTGTAACAGAAGGCACTTCTAGCGAACTCGACTTTGAGGCGGATGATTCACTTAGAGGCGTAGTGCGGGCAAAAGGCGCTTACGGTTTGGATTGGCTGACAGTCGAAAAGGTGCAAACTCGTAATTTCGACCAAATTGCTTTGAAGAGTTACAATCCCAAACCGCTACAACCAGACGAATGCCAGTCTGGTTCATCGATTTATTCTGTTGGAGGAAACCTCGAATTCGATACTAAATCCTGGACTGAAATCTCTGAGAGAGATGTTATTGCAACCGAGGCTGATTGGAAACTTACCCTAGGTGAGGATTATACTCAAGGCAAAACCGTATCAAATGGCCTCGGTGGAATTTTAGGACTACTGGAAGACGTTGCACCTGGAGTGGCAGTGGTAATTTCACCTGTTGAAATTCGGGAAATGATGGGTACCCAATTAATCGAAACAGGTGCAAGTGGCACAAAACTTGGCTGGGATTGGAACGTATTGGGCCCCGACGAAGTTGATGGAGAAGAGTTGTGGAAGGTCTCACTTGAAAACAATCAAATCCGCGATAATTGCTTTGGACATGCAAGGATTACTATGTGGCTAAGCGAAGATTCACCGTGGGCAGTAAGGCAAAACGTCGATGTTTACATTTCAGGAAATGAAGGTGATAAATCTGCATGTGGAACAATATCTGAAAGACTTGCAGATGTCGTTCTCCCTGATGGAAAAATCAGCATGACTCTTGAGATGTCAATGAATTCCTTGACACGAGGAGATAAATTACTAGATTTGGGCCGTAGTTATTCCTCAGTCCCTAATGCAGGAGCTTATGTTCCAACCTCTGAGGAGTTAATCGATTGGGGAGATTATGGTTTGCACATGCCGGATAATTCCACTCTCCGCTCTGAGTCCCTCGAAGATGCAGTTCAATGCTTGTCAAACGGGCACGTATCAGAAGCGGTCGCAGCAAATGCTGCACTCAATGACGATGGATACATTTGGAGAGCGAGAGATGATAGAAGCCAATCGGGCATTACAATTTGGAATCTATCTTGGGTGAGTTCTGATCCAAATTCTGGTTGGGTTGAATTAGAAGTAAAGGGTGATGCATCAGGCGAGAATTGCACCTACATTGCCCACGGTGGAAATGATGAGACTGTGGCGCATAGTCGCAGTGATATTCCAGCCGTTCTGAGCATCAAGATGATGGAAGAGGATTTGACAGACCAAGCGAGATATCCTGCACTAAGCGGACCGGACGGTCTCTTCACGAGCAGCGGGGATTATCACCCCGAAACAAGGGTCGGAATTCTTGTTGTAACCCCTGATAGTGATTTCACAGATTGGCTTAGTGTGATTGAAGTTGGTGATGCTGGGGCTACCACATTGGACATCACTCGAACATGGAATTCAAACATTAACGGCATGCAGTGGGAGAATACGCTCTCACTCGCAATGGACGCTAGAACTGGACAGTTGGTTGGATGGAACCTAGCGCAATCCCCACTTTGAGGTGAAGAGTTTGAGTGGGAGGGGACTAGACCATCTAATCGAACAAAACGAAACAGACTTGGGTTTCCTTTCTGCCTACGGAGGTGGAGAATCCCCCGAGGAACTGCTTCGTTTAGTATCTCAGTCAATTTGTGAAGGAATGAAAGTTACAGCGGTAGAACATGGAGTGCAGTTCAAGTTGGAGACGTCTAATTTGCCACTCGTTAATTCTGACATTCAAAGAAGAGGTTTCTTGAATGGGGAACTTACGGATTCAGGAGTCAAAGTAACGATTACAGATTTCGGGCCAGAGCAACGCCGATTTATTGAGCGTCTGGTCGAATTCATTCAGAGCGAGTAGCGACTGCAATCATTACAGCAACCACTGTTGCGAATAATCCCAACGCTGGCAAGAATGATTCATCATCATCCGAGTTGTCTGAAGGGCAGTTATCTCCGCCCCATTCTCCATCATTGAACCAGCAGTCTGACCAAGTCTTGTAGAAGCCTTTGTTAGGGAACATTTCTGTAGTATCATTATCATCAGTGTAGGTTGCTTTCACTCTCCAGTTGACGTATGAGTGGTCTTCAATTGTCGTGACTGCTGAGGTGAATATCTTTCCATCTGCTGTAGACACTTCTGCAACTGTAGGAGGTAAGCAGACACCGTCGTTGTTACACATTTGTGTGGTTAATTCGAAAGTTGTGTTGTTGTTGATTGCATCATCAGACAAAGTTAGGGTGATCTCCCAATCTTCGAGGTCAGTGGTAGTTTCAGTATGAGTGATTTCGCTGAAGATGGTATCATCAACGTTCGGTTCAACGTTTACTCCTCCTTCTTCTGCAGCGCTTGCGACGTTTAGCAGTGCGATGCTAAGTAGAATGCAGATAACAGATTTCGAATTCATAATTCCATCTCCCATAACTCGTCACCAACCCAATGAATATTCTTCAGTCCCTTCCCTTTTAATTCTTTGACCAAACTGTTTCCATCTTTCATTGCCCAACCTATAGCCAGGGGTCGCTTGTGTTGTTGGTCTCTAACCCAAACAAGGTCGCCCTCAGTGATTGTTTCATCAGCTCCATGTATACCTGCTACCATGCAATCAGCGCCTTTCATCAAAAACGGAATCGCTCCGTGGTCAACTTCCACGTATCGCTTCTCACATGGGTGAGAAAGGAATCCTCGCAGTGTGAGGAAAACCACTCTTTCATCATCAGGACTCATCAATTCAACTGCGAGCGGTACTCTGTCGACAAGGACCATCTTCCATGGGCCGTAATCAGCCATTTCTAGGAAGGCACCATCTACTGCTAAATCGATACCAAGCGCATCTTCCAAATCTTTCAGCAAAGGTGCGATGTGCTTTCGTCGCACAGGCCTCCGCTTCTTGATTTGCCAATCCTTCGCCATGACCGTGCGTAAAGATTCACAGGTTTGACCCTTCGGTTTGATGAGCCTAGCACACTTCGGAGTGTCATGGACGTGTGGTGTGCGATAAGGACTTACCCGAAACACGCAACTGAACTAGGAAATCCGATTCCAGAAGAACCTGTATTTTTCTTGAAGCCTTCATCAAGTGTTGTGGAGTTTGGACGAATCGACGCGTGTGGGGGCGACGTGCATCACGAAATCGAGTTGGTTCTCAAATTAGGAGAGGGGCTCAAACCAACTCACATGGCGCTTGGCTTAGATCTCACAAAACGCAGTGTTCAAGACATGCTCAAGGAGAAAAGATTGCCTTGGGCGGAAGCTAAGGCTTTCACTGGTGCTGCTGTATTGGGCGAATGGGTAGAGTTTGATGAAAAGGCGGAGTATCAATTGGAAATCAACGGCAATCGGGTACAAACTGGTTCACTGGAAGAGATGAGTTGGAATGCGTCTGAACTAATTTCAAAACTTGCAGATTGGGCTCCAATAGGCAAAGGGGATATCCTGTTTACAGGAACTCCTTCAGGAGTGGGCCCTCTCAATGCAGGAGATGAAGTAACAGCCTCTCTGTACGTCGATGGTGAAGTTGTTTCCACCCATTCTGCAACTTGTGTATGAAGCATACCATTCAAATATGAACGGCTGGTCGGCAAGCCGCTGGAGACAATTAACATGGCACAGTGGCACGGAATTTCTCGTCGCAAGTCAACAGGTGGCCGCCGCGTTCCCGCTCGTGGAAAGCGCAGCACCGAAATTTCATCTGAGAAGCAGTTCGCACTAATCGGCGAGCCTCGCAGAAAGATCTACCGTACTACCGGTGGAAACGTCCTAGTGCGCGTACTTTCAGAAAACAAGTGCACAGTCAACGGCAAGGACGGCAAGTCTGCAGTTGCAACGATTACCAACGTAATCAAGAACGATGCAAATCCTAACTACACTCGAAGAAACATCCTAACCAAGGGTGCAATCGTTGATACAAACAAAGGACAAGTCAAGATTACTTCACGCCCAGGACACGATGGTGTTCTAAACGGCGTTGTTCTTTGAATGGGTTCAAAGCCAACCACCCACTGAGGGGTTGACATGGACCACAATCCAGACCGAATCGCAGTCTGGCCTGGCTACTTCGACGCGAAGGTAAGTCGTAGGAGCGGTAGGCGTGTTCCACGGGATTCAAGTGTCCTAAAACCAGATTTAGAAGGTCTGTTCATCGCATCTCGCGCCCTTGGCCTCAGAAAAATCAAGCGCGAAGAGAGAGTTTCTCATCCAAATCGTCCGCATGCCAAAGAAGGCAGACTCTGGGTCTCAAAGAAAGGTGCAAAGGAATCTATCGGCGCTGGAAGCAAAGAGGAGATCATGCAACTTATTGGCGGTCAGTGGCGCCAGATGCAGAAGGACCAGAGAAATGATGAGAAAGAAGCGCAAAAGCGCGGTCCAAAGGTCGGTGACAAGCGAGCGCGTTCCCAGAGAAAGGGTGCAAACAAAGCGCGTGCTGCACAAGCAAGAGCTCAGCGCAGTCAGAAACAAAGACGCCGACGCTGATTATTCTGCAAGCCATTTCTCTACAAGTTCGGGCAGTATTTCTCCAGCCTTACCGAGGTGTACTTCGTCGAAGTCCTCACCATTTGCAGGCATCTCATAATTGACCAGAATTGTATGAGCCCCGATTGAGCGCGCTACGTGCACCATTCCTGCAGCAGGGTAAACGTGACCAGAACTGCCTACTACAATGAACACATCACATGATTCTCCAGCCGAATAAATCTGTTCCATGTGCATTGGCATTTCTCCAAACCAAACAATGTCAGGTCGCATTCTGGACGGTTCTGCGCAGCAATTACAGTAAACGAAGTCATCACTCAAATCAGAATCAGACATCCTGGCCTCGATTTTTTTACTGGCTTCACAGCGAAGCGTCTGTAGTCTACCGTGCATGTGTATCACGGAATTACTACCGCCTCTCTCATGTAAATCATCGACGTTTTGAGTGATCAACGTGAAATCGTCTATTTCAGATTCTAATTTTGCTAATGCCTCATGGGCAGGATTTGGCTCAACCTCGTTCATTTGTCTCCTGCGTGCCTGGTAGAATTTCCAAACCAGTTGCGGGTCAGCACGCCAAGCTTCAGGAGTTGCAACGTCCTCTATGCGGTGGTTTTCCCACAAACCATCGTTATCTCTGAAGGTCTTGACACCAGATTCAGCGCTTATTCCAGCACCTGTCAAAATTACAACTTTTTTGCCTCGCATGATTTCGACATCCACGAAAGGGGGTTCAAAAACCCACAGTTACTCCTTCTTCACTCAAAAGTTTCCTTTTTGTTTCAACCCCGCCTTCTCCGCTATACCCTCCGATACTTCCATCGGAGCGGATTACCCTATGACATGGAATTATGATTGGGTAGGGGTTAGCACCGCATGCGTTTGCAACAGCACGCTGGGAATTAGGGTGGCCGATGAATTGTGCGAGTTGAGTGTATGTCCAAACCTCTCCCTTGGGGATTTTTTTGAGAGCATTCCAAACTTTCAACTGGAATTCAGTACCGGCTAATTCTCCATGTTCTACCAAAAAACCACCTCGAAATCTAGGCCATGTGTCCGCCGCCTACCAACAGTATTGCTACATAGATTAGGCCAACTGAGATAAACGCCAACAGGAAAAGCACAAGGAACACTATGGTTAGGCTCCATTTTACAGCTCTTTTATTCGTATTGACTAACCTTTGGCCTGGTAAAAATTGGTTGCTTGCTACTAATGCAATCTCTGTCTGTTTATGCTTAATATCGCTCTTGTAAAAAAATGCAGGAATGAAGAATATCAAACCAAAAAATATGAGCACAGCAGGCCAACTGGCGCGATGAGCAATCACGCCCATTAATCCCGTTACAGTGAAAATGACTCCAATGGGTGTGAAAATGAATAACTTAGCACGCTGCCAAAAAATGTATGACGCTGGAAGAGTTATGTGAGAATGATTTTGTATATTTGGCTTGACGAGGACACTTTTTGGTTCTGGTTGTGGATTTGCAATATTCAGAATTCCTTTGCAGTTAGGGCACTGGTATTTTCCTTGTGCTGAAGAGGCCAACTGAATCTTCATTGCACAATGGGGACATGCAATGGTGGCCATGCTGTGACTTCGATGACCATACACTTAGTCATTGACCCGACAACTGTCCTTGAGTTTCAACCTTAGTTCGGTTGAAAACCCAACATCTGTTTTATTTTCGAAATTACAAGCCCGGAACTGGGTGAACCCATCCGAAGATGTCATCGCCAGTTTCGTTCTGAATACTAGTGAGCGCATCGTACAACCTCTGGGTGACTTCTCCGGGAGTAGAGCCATCTGCGTAGGCTGCGGTTTCCTCACCTAGAGTAATCGAACCTATTGGAGATATGACAGCTGCAGTACCACAGCAGAATGCTTCATCAGCACTCATTGCGAATTCTGCTTCAACTTTAGTCTCAACAACTTCGTGGCCCATGTGCCTTGCAAGTTGGATAATCGAATCACGGGTTATTCCAGGTAGAATTGTTCCAGTAAGTTCAGGAGTATAGAGAACGTTGTCCTTAACGCAAAAGAAGTTGGCAGCACCGACTTCTTCCACATATTTGTGCTCCTCCGCATCCAAGTAAATCACTTCAGCATAACCTGCCGCCTTTGCTTTCTTTGATGGCATCATTCCCGGAGCGTAGTTTCCAATCGCTTTGACACCACCAGACCCACCGGGCGCAGCACGGTGATGTTCATCGCTGATTAGCAACTTGATACAGGTCATTCCACCTTTGAAGTATGGTCCAACAGGTGTTACGTAAATCATGAACGAGTATTCAGGCGCAGGTGCTACTCCAAGAACTGGGCCGCTTCCGTTGAGAAGAGGCCTAACATACAATGCACCCTTGCCCATCGGAGGAATCCAGCGTGAATTTTGCTGTACACACTGTTCGACTGCATCGATAAAAATTGATTCTGGAACAGGGGGCATCTTGAGCCTGTCCGCTCCTCTTTGCATTCTTCTTGCATTTTCTTCAGGACGGAATAAAACTACTCTACCTGCTGCGGTTTTGTATGCTTTCATTCCCTCGAAAAGCCCCTGTCCGTAGTTTAGAACCCCTGCTGCGGGTGAAATCGATATGTTGCCATACGGAAGAATTTCACCAGGTTGCCATGGTTCATCCATTGCAGTCTTCGCAATGTACATGAAATCAGTCTCGGTCATTGAAAATGTTAGTGAGTCCCAATCGACCGGTGCTTCGCTCATCATAAGCGACCACCGCTCGGAGGTATTCAATGATTGTGTGAAATTTCTCTTTACACGTAGTTTCGACAAGTAGTTGGCCTACTGACTTTTCCAGAAACTATGCGCTGGGCCGGTGATGTTGCAATAATCACCGGAAGGTACGTCTCTGAAGGCGATGCAACAATCATGGAATTGTGGTCACGTGCACGTTCTGGGGAATCTGTTTTACTTCGAGTACACGGGGTTAGGCCGTGGTTTGAGATTACTCCAAATGGAAGGTGGGAGAGTTCTGAGAATACTCCACCTTTGCCTGAAGTACAGGACGAAATAACGGAAATTGTAGGTCCTGAAATGAAATGGACCTTCCTTGGAGAAAAGCCGGTTTGGAAGGTATTTGTTGCCCAGCCATTCATGGTGCCAAGGATTAGAGAAGAACTCAAAGGAAGATGGACTATTCTTTCTGGCGACATTCCTTTCGTCAATCGCTTCTTCCTAGATGGCGATTTTTCCATGCACGTTTCAGTTGATGGCGAGACGGGCGAGAGTGAGCACCCTGTGGATATTTGCCTCGAACTCACAATGGACGACGTATCACATTGCGACCCATTCCCAGCCCCCTTCAAAATATTCTCATTTGACTTGGAGACCTCGATTGCACATGATACGATTCTTTGTGCTGCAGCGGTTATTGAGGATATGGGGACAGGAGAGAGAAGTCATCACACATTTGCTGAAGATGAGGCTACTATACTCAAGAAAATGACGCAGTTGATGCGAGAAAGCGACCCGGATATTATTACAGGTTACAATATTGATAATTTCGATATGGGCAGAATCGTAGATAGAGCAACCCTTCTCGCTAAGTCTAACAAAACCCTGCGTGCAGAACTAATGGGTTGGGGAAGGGTTTCAGAAAATGAAGAAGGTCGAAGAAGAGACACACTGATTCCTACAAGAGGAACAGCACGCGCATGGAATTTAGCAGGCAGGTGCGTTATGGATGCGTGGTGGCAAGCAAGACAGGCGCTAAGGCCACAAAGAGAGACACTAAAATTCGTATCAAGACTGCTTTTCCCAGATAATGAGGACATGCAGAAAATAGACGTGGACGCTTCAAAGATGGATGAGGAGTGGGCGAATAGACCTGATGAAGTACTCGAGTACTGCCTTCGTGATGCGGAGTTGCCCCTTGATATAATGCACAAAATTCAGGCATTCAGGAGAAAGGAAGCAGTTGCAGCAGTAGCGAAAGTTTCCCTCGATACGAGTGCGAATGGCACGACATCTCAGTTAATCGATTCACTAGTAATTAGATTGGCAGACAGAACATCAATTGGAGTTCCACTCACAGGTTCTGCAGATAGAAAAGAAGGACAAATCGAGGGCGGATATGTTCACGATGTCCAAGCTGGCCTACACCGATGGGTAGCAATTCTTGATTTCAAGTCCATGTACCCGTCAATAATGATTGGAAAAAACATCTGTTACACCACTAGAATTGATGACGGCAGTACAGATCAGCCGTCAGAAGATGAGGAAATTCACGAGGCTCCTACTGGTGCTAAATTCAGGAATAAAACCGGTCGTAGAGGAATGGTTCCATTCCTTCTCGAGGATTTGATGGCTCAAAGAGACACTCACAAGGCTGGAATGAGGGGCGCAGAAGATGAGGCAACCAGGTCTTATCACGACCAAATGCAATATGCGGTGAAAATTTTGATGAATTCTTTTTATGGAGTATTTGCGAGCGGATTCTATCGATTTACTCACAGACAGTTAGGTGAGTCGATTACAGCATGGGCTAGAAAAAATATCAAGACGATTATCCAAAAACTCGGTGATGAAGGCCAGCACGTCGTTTATTCTGACACAGATTCTATTTTCGTAAAAACCCCGGTCGAAGGGGTTGATGACCCTAAGCAAGCGATGATCGATTTTGGACACAGCACCGCAGAGCGGTTTAGTGAAGCAAGTGCAGAGTTAGAATTTGAAACGGGTATGTCAGTATTCTTCAGTCACGGCGCAAAGAAACGTTATGTCGGACAGGTAGTTTGGCCTAAGGAATCGATGATGGTCAAAGGATATGAGACTCAAAGAACAGATTCATTCCGCTACCTAACAGACGGTATGAAAGAGATATTCAAACACGTCTTAGCAGACGATTCAGAGGCTGCAATCAATCTTGCAATCGACACGATTGCTGCAGCTAGAAAGGGGGAAGTTCCAGTCAGAGACCTAATCATGAGTAAATCTTGCAAAGGTCGTTGGGACAAAAGAGCGAATGATGGCAAAGGTGCATGGGACTTCACCAAGGATTACGCCAATCCCGATTCGATGATTCAAGTTCGTGCAGCGCGGGCTCTAATCGACAAAGGCTTGCCATTTACTCCTGGCATGAAAATTGCGTACATCGTTACAAATTCCAAGAACCGCCCGCTTGAAATTAAACCATGGTTAGAAGAGGACCCGGTCACACAATACGATGGCCAATTTTACGCAGATAGACTTGCCACGGCCTTTGGAAGGGTTACTGAAGCGTTTAATTGGTCTGCTAAAGATTTGCTTGCCGGCAATCGTCAAACTTCTTTATTCTCATTTTGATGGATAGCCAAGAAGGGCAAGTATTGAATTGTACTGAGGGTTCAGGGTATAGTGATGAAGCCTATCCTAATGGTGCTAGTATTCGTTTCGGCGAGTTTTGCTGGATGCCTTTCAAGCGAAGACTCAGCCACATCTCAGGTTGAGGCAATCTTCGATTTCGACCCTGATAAAAACATCAGGACTGATATGAATATCGAGTTCGATGGTGGAGCATCTTTGCCGGCTAACGGCGGTCTAACCTACAAGTGGGATTTCGACAGTGATGGAGCATATGATGACACTGGAAAGACCGCAACTTGGTCATATTCAAATGCTGGAGATTACGAAGTTACTCTCACAGTCTCGGATGGTACCAATTCAAACTCCCAAACAAGGTCTCTGAAAGTAATCGATGCTGACGCTCAAGCCCCAAAAGCAGATGCGGGATCCGATTCTCCAGTATCAGATTGTGAGGGTGAAAGCGTAAATTCTGGTTCTTACTATGTTGTATACATCTGTGAGATGGACAAGAGTACCTCCAGTAAGTCAATTTTGGCAAAGACAACTGTAACTCTTGACGCATCCGCTTCAGAACCATGTGAAGATGATAGTGAGCCTTGTGACGATTATATCGCAGAATACAATTGGGACCTAGACCTTCAAAGGGACGAAGATGGTGATGGTGACCCAGAAAATGATGCAGATTTGACAGGTGAAACTGTAGATTGGAAAGAACTGTCACCAGGTGAATACAAAATTTCTCTAACAGTGACCAATGGTGAGGGCCTCACCAGTAGCGATGATGTGATTGTTTACGTCAACTACATCGGAAAGTGGAGCGATTTCTCTATCGGGGGCAATACATCGAATAATCCAGTAGACATTGACTTTACTTTCCCGGCCAATCAGGATACGGAATCTGGCAATACAATAAAGCGAGCAGCTGGAGAATTGGTATATCCTAAGGAGGACAGTGACTGTACAGATGTAGTCCTTGGTGAAGGAAACAACTGTAGAGCTAAAATCGACCTTTACGGTTTCAATTCTACAGACGAAGAGGCCGGTAACACCAGCGCTATCGGTGTAGACCAGAGAAGCAGTGGCGATTGCGATTCAGAAAACGATTGTGTCCTGCTTCAATTCACAGGGTCATACCACTTCTCTGAATCATATTGGAAGGATGGTGAATGGACCATGACAATCAGAAACGAAATGGTCAATGATTTGGAGATAGAATCCCTGACGATTCGATTGCTCTACAAGTGATGACTGGTCTTCATTCAGATTCTTATTTTGGGGTTGAAAATCCCGCAAACCGCGTCGCGGTCTTCAAATAGGGGTGGAATGTCGGCGGATTGCTAAGGAGAGAGCATTATGGGATCTCAATGGGAAGATAAGAGTAAACCACACCGCAACATTGTGTTCATCGGACACGTTGACCACGGAAAGTCTACTACAGTAGGTCGCCTACTTTTGGACTCTGGTCACATCGAAGAGCACGTAATTGAAAAGAACGAAAAACTAGCCGCTGAAAGTGGTAAGGCCGGATTCGGTCTTGCTTACGTTATGGACGGTCTAAAGGAAGAGCGCGAGCGCGGTATCACAATCGATGTCGCACACAAGGAATTCTTTACACCGAAGTACTACTGGACCATCATCGATGCTCCAGGTCACCGTGACTTCGTAAAGAACATGATTACTGGTGCTAGCCAAGCAGACACAGCAGTTCTGCTATGTGCAGCAAACGACGGTGTCAACGCTCAGACTAAGGAGCACGCATTCCTTGCTAAGGTATTGGGTGTTTCAGAACTGATCATCCACGTTAACAAGATGGATATTTCCGGTGTTGACTGGTCAGAAGACAAGTACAAGGCAGCTTGTTCAGAAGTCACAAACCTACTAAAGATCGCAGGATTCGGCTCACAACTTGACCGCATTCCAATGATTCCAGCATCCAGCCTAAACGGAGACAACGTCTTCGAGAAGTCCGACAAGTGCCCATGGTACTCCGGACCAACTCTATTCGAGGCTATCGATGCAGCACCAATGCCAAACAAGCCAATCGACAAGGCACTTCGCCTACCAATTCAGGACGTCTACAAGATCTCCGGTATCGGTACAGTACCAGTCGGTAAGATCGAGACAGGAACTCTGAACGTTGGAAAGACAGTAGTCTTCAACCCATCACAGAAGTCCGCTGAAGTCAAGTCTATCGAAATGCACCACACAATGGTCGACAAGGCTGAACCTGGTGACAACGTCGGTTTCAACGTCCGTGGACTAGCAGCAACAGACATCCGCCGTGGTGACGTTGCTGGATACTCTGACAGCGAGCCAACATACGTTCGCCACGACGAGACATTCGTCGGTCAGATTCAGTTGATGGACATTCCAAAGGCAGTATCAGTTGGTTACACACCAGTATTCCACGCACACACCGCTCAGGTCGCAGTGCGCTTCCAGGAACTACTTGAGAAGACCAACAAGTCTGGTAAGGAAGCTAACCCGTCTTTCCTAAAGACTGGTGACGCATGTCTAATCCGTTTCCAGCCAACAAAGCCAATGGCTATTGAAGCAATGAACGAGTTCCCTGAACTTTCACGCTTCGCTATCCGTGACATGGGTAAGACCGTCGCAGCTGGCGTATGCATGAAGGTTGAGAAGAAGTGAGTTTGAGTTCCGACAGGACTACGATCCAACTGGAAGAGAGGTGCAAGTCATGGCAGCAGTGACCATCATCAAACTAACTGGCGAGAACCATCGCGATATCGATGCAGTCGCAACACAGATCAAGACAATCTGTGACAACGGCGGCATCAGTTTGCGAGGGCCTATCCCATTACCAACACGACGCCTTGTGGTACCAGTCCGCAAAGCTCCTGATGGTGAAGGCAGTGAAACCTACGATCACTGGGAAATGCGCATACACAAGCGCCTCCTAGAGATGGACATCACTAGTGGAAAGGACGAAAGCGCTCTAAGACAGGTCGCTAGAATCCCAATTCCAGATACGGTTAGCATCGAATTGTCGATGCGCTCGATGAACTAAGACTGACAATATTGTCAGGGGTGCCAATAGGCGCTAACCACGACGAGTAGGCGGTGAGGATAGTTCAACTATCTCTCCACTCACCGCCTACTCGTCTTTTTTTTTTTTTTAATTCCTTCAAAGTGTTGCAACTTCAGCAACACCAGATTCAACTAGATAGTTTGCAGTCATCTCGTCGAGGAATAGTACATCTCCTGCACCAAGAGTAATTTCTCCATCGATTGTGATGATTGGTTCATCTAGAGATTTTGTGATTCTTATTCTGAGTAATTCTCCTTCCATCGGTTCTGGAGTATCGTATACCGGTGGTTCAGATTCGATTTCAGATTCAGCATCAGCAGCAGCCCATGCCGCGAAATCCATTTCTTCCTTCTTTTTTGAAGGTGCCAATTCCATTGCAGCAGCGTGATTTTCAACATTCACAGGCACATGTGTCTTAACTTCCTCAATTGGTTGTGAACCAGCCAATTCAGGGAATTCATCAGCTTTGGCCAACAACTCTTCATCGTCGAATGTTTCCTCAAGTGGTTCTTGATCGTCCTCTAAGGCGATTGTCGGTGGACCCTGTCCTGTGAGTCCACCGCTTTCTGGCACAAATGAGTCAAGTTGCGTTGTTCCAGGAGCCATCCTCAATTCTCTGTCCAAGTCTTCAGAAGAAATCCCCATTTGTATGCTGTTCCAGTTTACTGCTTGTTTGAACTTGTTCAGTTGTTCTGTCGCATTTGAGTAGAATTCCCTTTCTGCAGGGTCATGGCGGGACCAATCCATAGCAGCGAGGTCCTGACCACCTTGTCCTCCACCTTCAGTCCTTAGCGCCATACTTGCTGAATGTTGCATCAGGGCAACCATCCTTTTACGCGCTAATTCTGTAGCAGTACGCCTAACATTCGCTTGACGCTTTTGAAGAGTTTGCAATTTGAGAGAATTTCCTACAGTCTTGTAGGTGGTATGGATATCAATTTCAATAGTGTCTAGTAATTCTCCAACCTTCTTCCAAAAATCACTTCGTGGAAGCGGCATTGGGACACTTCTGCCCACCTGTTGCCTAAGTGTTGAGAATAATTGTTCCTCGACCTCTTTGGCCTGTGTCGGATTCAATATGCTCCGTTCGGCCATGTGTAGTTCCGTGGCGCGGGACACCTATCAACCCTTCAGCCAAAATACCACTCAAAAAAAACGAAGATTGAAACCCTAGAGTATTGAGTTGCGTATGGTGAACAACATAAGGCAAGCATTGACTCTTGTGATTCTAATGTTGCTCTCCCCATGGGCTTCAGCAGATATTGCGAGTTGGCAAGGGCCAAGTTCCACCCCAGATGATGCGGGCATGCAGCCCTCTAATTCGACATATGATGGCTTCCAAATTCCTACCAATTCAACCATCTCTTCATCGCATTTCTCTGTAGAACCCAAATGGGTTCTTGCTAGTGACAACGGCACTGTTTGGTCAGCGGATTCCGTAAATGGTTTCTCTAAAGGGGTCGTCAATGGCACTTCATACCTTACAGCAAACGGTGACCTAACATTAGCAACAAATTCTACATATGGTGAAATGACTGATTTTGAAACGATATCTCCCCAATTCGCACATTGGTCATCAGAGGGAGATGAATTCTGGTATCCAGTCAATCTTTCAGCGGTTTCATTTGGCCCAGAAAATTCTACTTCCGGAGATTTTGCAGCTGGCACAAACGGGACACTGATGCCCGGTTCCTCAGGTTATATCAGGTCAGAATTTTGGCCGCTTCCTAATGTTGTCAGGTACTTTAACCTGTCATTCGATAGATGGAATTCACTAGATGTTGGAGACACAGCGGGGGTTCAGTATTCGATTGATAACGGTAGCAATTGGCAAACTCTTGACAATTGGACTGGAAACACTACCACATGGACACAGGAGATGTATTCGCTTGATTCACTAGTGCAAAATGCAACTAATATCGGTTTCAGATTTTATGTAAACAAACTCAATACTTCTGCAGCTACTGAGGGGTTATTCATCGACTCTTTCAATTTGTCAAACCAAGGAGATCCACAAGCAGCATGGTTCCACGGCAACAAGAGTGGAGAATATTCACCTTATGCAGATGGAAATTTGATTGTACCAGTAGATCTTAGTGGACTAACAGCACCTTTGGAATTGATTTACCAAGCGAATTGGGATATTCAAGGAGGGAATTATGATAATTTGGTAGTAATGATTTCTCAGGATAACGGAAGTAGTTGGACGATGATGAGTCCACTTCCTGGAGTTCCTGCACACGGAATTGGTGTCGGCGGTACAACTTACAACCAGCATTCATGGGGTTGGAGAGAAATTATCCATCCCTTCCCTCATTGGGCAGCAGGGAGTTTGAATGCTTCGAACACTTTGCTAAAATTCCGTGTAACCACAGATAATTCAGTCAACCAAGGTGGCGCCGCAATAGATGATTGGGAAGGGATAATGATTGACGATTTGACAGTATTTTCCGGCGCAGGCTCGCAGAACTCTACAACCATAATGTTGGAAAATTTTACAGACAACTCTGACCATTATCTTGTCAATGTTTCAGGTTATGCTAACGATTGGCAGTACATCGACTGGGAAGGATTCAACGGTCCTTGGTCTTCATATGACTCATTTGAAGAAGTTCAAGACCTTCCTGCCGGTTGGCGAATCGACCATGTCAGAGGCTCTACTTCTTGGGAGAGAGGAGTAATCGACAATAGTAATGGATACGGTCCAAACGTTACTTTGTGGCCAAGCGGATTAAACGGAATGGGCATCAATCTTGATGGAATCTATTCGAATCATGTCTATACACATCTCATTTCTCCAAAATATAGAATTCCTGATGATGCGACAGCTAGATTGACATTCAATCACTGGATTTGTACAGAAACAGATTGGGATGGAGGTTCAATCTTCACATCTATTGATGATGGAATCACATGGCAACATTTTGGAAATAATATCTCAGGTTTCTATGACCGTACATCAACAGTTAATCCAAATTCTCCATTCTATCAACTTGGAATTTTTGACGGCTCAACAGTGCCAAATGGTTGCGGCACTGCAAATCCTAGCCATACATTCTCTAGAGTCAGTGGCGATATCTCGCATTTGGCAGGAAATGATGTTCGAGTACGCTTCTCCTTTTTCACCGATACATACGTAGAAGATGATGGTTGGTATATTGACGATGCAGGAATTGTAATCGATAGATTCCAGAGTAATGGGACATGGACTAGTCCATTAATCGATTCAGATTTTGCTGGATGGGCTCGACTAACGTCTCTGTACGAGATGCCAAATGAAACGAGTGTGCTAGTAGATGT
Organism: Candidatus Poseidoniaceae archaeon; assembly: GCA_049606035.1. Taxonomy (GTDB): domain Archaea; phylum Thermoplasmatota; class Poseidoniia; order Poseidoniales; family Poseidoniaceae; genus MGIIa-K1. The sequence continues at coordinate 54,580 of JBMYVD010000003.1, forward strand.
TCTTGATATAAACGACAAAATTATCGATAATCATTCAAATCTAACTTTACCATTTGACCTCAATATCGCAGCTTGGGAATATGGACAACTAAAGTTCAAGGTCAAAATGTCCACAGAAAATGAGACAATAACACCCAGAGTCAAGATTCTTCACCACGGGATTACCGAGTACCTAAACCAAGAAATCTTAACAAGGCTTGACCCAAATCTACCCAGTTGGGTTCTCGATTCAGGCTCTGCATCATCGGTTTCGAGTGAATATTACTTCTCGCTTGATTTACCTAACTGGAGGCCATATGCCGATGTATTCATTGATTGTGAGGGCAATGTTTCCGGTCAAATTAGTTCACTCACAAATAGAATACCAGTGCTTGCATCAGGTACCTTGCCAGTAGGCGGCCAAGGCACGATGATGGATGAGAATGAGTGTGGAAAGATACTAGAGAATGATTTCTCACCAGCCCAAGCCACAAGTATTGAGATAAAAATAGAGCCAGGTGAGGTCTTCGATTGGATAAAAGTCGAACCCCTAACCCTACTCCCGCCTGAATCTCCCAGTATCGATTTGGGTGCTGATGGTGTAATTGATTGGATGTGGAATGGCTCATTCCATTATACAAATCAGATTTACAGATTGGAGGTAGACGGTATCGATACTACAATTTCTAACCCGTATGGGTTTGATTTAAATTACTCAGAATCATTGAATTTCTCAATCATTTTACCCGCAAGAAACCTCTCCAATAAAGCTTGGAATTGTGGTATAATCACTGAATGTTACCGTGGAGGTATCAATTTTGAAACGAATGGATACAATTCACCCACCTTGTCTGAAGATTATATCTGGATAGAAAATTCAGGTTTCTCGCATTTTGTCACAGAGTACAAATTCTCATTCACAGCATCAGATTTAACGAACTTCAAATTACTATCATTGAATTATATTTCAGGTTTCAGTCACACTATTGCAATCAATACATCACTGCAAGAATTGTTTACTCCGAATGACGATATGACATCTACTTTGCAAGTATCTATCGCCTCGCAAAGAGGTGGCATTATTTTCGACGGCGATATCATTCATGAGAAATCCATCATCGATGATTGGCTTGCGCTGCCACAACAAACATTCATTCCGGGATCAACCCAATTAGCAATTTCGACCCACGAAACCCTTCCAAATACGCCAGAACTTGAATCAATTTCACTAAGCATTTCACCGACTCAAAATGTTTCAGAATCAATCGTTCAAGTCACAGTGGATAATCTGGAAACTGGGGGCAGATTTATCCAAGATTTAGGTGCGGGGATAATTCAACTAGACTCCGATAATTGTTCATGGGATGGCGAAAACGTCACTTGGTCATTGACTGGAAAATGGATGCTTGATGATAATCCACGCTTGTACTGGTTTGCTAAGGCGACAAATAGCGCAGGGATATCTTTGGGGCCAGTCATGGGAATAAGTGGTACTGCCCAGTATGCTGCATCTACCAATGACCTGGAGGTTATCGATTTCAAAGCCTGGTCAGATAACCGGCCATTACATGATTTTGCAAATCCATTATGGCCATTCAATGTAATGGGCTCAAACGAAGTTACTGTTGCTGGTGAAGTAAGGTATTCGGGACTAAACAACGTTCATCCAATGACAGATGATGCAGTTGTAAATATCGAATTATTATCCGGGGATGAAATCATTGGGAATGTAACAACAAGCTTTGATGAAAACGGATTATTTAACACGACAATAATTACCCCAGGCGATCAAGAATTGAGCGGTACTGAATTCAAGATAATTCCAAGATTGACACAAATTGGCTCACTAAATTCGCAGACCGCAAGAGATGCAACATCTCAATCACAAAACGTCCGCTTTATTTTGGATGTAAATAATTCAGAAGTCATTTCTCTGTATATCGATGCCCCTGGGGGCAATCAACTTGCAGATGGGCACGTATGGCATCCGGGGCAAAATATCCCTCTTATTCTCGAGTTATCTGATGACAATGGATTGTCAAACAAGATGATGATGCACTACACTCGTAGTGGTAGGACTTGGGAATCAATCGAATTCTTGACACCTGTTGGTGCAACAGAGGCGACGATAGATTTGCCATTTATCGATGAGAGTAATGTACCATTACCCAATGAAGAGGTGGGATGGCTAGACGTGTATTTCGAGGGCCTTGACCTTGCAGGTAACCCGCTGGTTGGAGGAGGTAATTCATCAGAACCATTAGCCAGAATACATGTACAGCCAAGATACTCAACTTGGATTGGTGGTGAATCGATTAGCCTTGATAGGGTGGATGGATTATTATTGCCCGGTAATACTCACACATTCAATTTCACAGTATCAGATGACAACGGTATTAATTCGATAGATATGATGCGAATTGTACTTTCAAAAGACTTAGGAATTTGTGACATTGAATGGACTCCATGGAGTGGCGAAATCAATCATGACGTGGGCTGTTTCATCAAGCCACCAAGGGCGGAATCAGTGCAAAGATGGCAAACAAATACTTGGGATGTTAACATACACTTTGAGTTAAGGTGGGACTTGGACGAAGAATTAGGGGTGGCCTCTAATATCCCCTCGCTAAGTTTGTGGGATGAGAATGCTCCACTCGATGTCATTTTCACCTCAATTAACCTCTATAATTGGTCATTGCACAGCGGTATCGATTTGCGTATTGACGGTGTGAAGGACAAAGTTGCACCTCTAGGCGATTTCATTGATGGAATTGCATTCATTCACGCTCAAGACATCGTAGATGTTGAAATTGCTGCTTACCACGCAGGATATGATATTCACGCGCACAACCTTCCATTTAGTACGGAATATCGAATAGAACTAATTGGAAATAATGGCACTGATTACATGATTAATTCTCTGAATAGTGATGGTACATCAACGAATAGAATTGTTTTCGATACGTCATATTATGGTACCCAGATTAAGCTAATAGTTGAGTTATTCGAAGTGTACAATCAAACAACTACGAGTGATGAAATCGATTTTGTTATCGATGACTCTTCACCCACAATCGTAATTTCAGGAGGGCACTTGGTATCGGTAGATTCTGATAAGTTAGAGAACGTACAAGTTCAGGTAACTGTAAGTGATGGCCATGGTCTAAATTCCGATCCAATCATGATGCATTGGCGTTTTGTTAGGCAAGGAAGAATCATTGAAGCCTCGCAAAGTAATATTCTAATTCCAGTAGAATTTCAAAGTGTTCGCTCCAACCTCTATTCGGCAGTCGTGAATATGAATACCTCCTCTGACTTGCAAAAAGGAGATTCTCTGATGGTTTGGTTTGAAGGCTTAGACGCTTCTGGTCGCTCAATTATTGGCAATGGAACTAATGACGTGGACCCGATTGAGACATTCATACGCTGGATAGCATATGAGCCGGAGCTGAAGGAAATAATTGCCACGCCGTACAGGCCTCAGGTTGGAGACATAATCTATGTCGATACGATAATTGAGAACATAGGTTTAGTGAATGGAGAATCTAATCTCTCTATTCTCGATAGTTCTGGCAAGATATTGGAACAAATCAATTTCACACTCCTAGCAGGTAGAAAACACAAGCACACGTTCGAGATTGAAGCTTGGAAAGAAGGCGACCTTGGGCTGAGATTGCAACTTGACGGGCAAGATGTCACCTTAGTACCGATTTCGAGTGTTCAGGAAAGGAGTGAAGACTCGAGTAATTCACAAACAACGCTTCTTGGCCTGTCGTTTTTATCGATTTTCATCGCTGGAATTTTGTTGTTTATGGCTAACTCAAGAAGAAATAATGCGGATTATTTCGATGAGGAAGAATGATGTTTGATGAACTCTGCGCCCGACTCAAGCCGGAGTACCCGAGTGGTCAAAGGGGGCGCACTCAAGATGCGCTGCGAAATGCTTCGTAGGTTCAAATCCTACCTCCGGCACCACCGAATTAATCTCGACTTAGAATTGCGTCTACAAGAGGTTTGAAAGTATCTCCATGTGGATAAGGTGAGACAACACTTGCGACTTTTGCTAGTGAGTCAAAGCATCCGCCTACTGCGACCGATTGTCCAACCAATTCAAACATTGGGATGTCGTTTGGAGCATCACCAACTGCTAGGATGTCTTCTGCAGAGATCCCCATCTTCTCTAGTGCAACTTTGAGCCCTTCACCTTTGGAAAGGTGTGGCTCCATCAAATGAATTGCGAATCCTGTTTTTACTACAGCAAGGTCTGAGTATTTTGAATTAGAAACCCAATCGTTTACTGCATCTAAGTCTTCATCCTTGAATAGGCACCATTCGGATTCTCGCCATGCATTTGTGGTTATTCCCTCGGGGGCAATATCGATGTCCTTTGCCATCTCCTGAGCACATTTCCTCGCTCTAGACCCATCTGCTCTAACGATTGGTTCATCCCATGTGGGATGCCAAACAACTCCACCATTTTCGCAAACCATCGGTCCTGTTGCACCTATAAATCTCGAGAGTCCGTAAGTGATGGCTCTGACATTACCAGTAGCGAGAATAACCGGAATACCCGCCTCTTCTAGGCGTCTAAGGGAATCGATTGCTTCAAGATGCAATTTTTTGTTGTAATCGGTGATTGTACCGTCGATATCAACAGCAACTGCCTTTGGCTTCCAACCATCAGGCATCCATTGCATGATTACCGCTGGAAGACTTAATTCAATACGCTTGCGATGGGAGGTTTATTGACCCATGCCCTAGCAGGTGTGGATATGTCAGGGGATGGTGAAGAATTCCTCACCCTCGAAGATGAAGGGGCTCCTGTCGTTCAGGTAAAAGAGAGGAAGCCGAAAAGATCTCAGCAACCTGTACAAAAACCGGCTGAAAATACCTCGTCACAGAGTACAGATGTCGAAGCAGAACTTGTCGATATGGAAGTTCTTGGAGAATATGGCGGCAACCACAGTGTGTGCTGGCCAATTCAAGATATGGATTGCCCTGATTGCGCCTCCAAAGCGATGAATGCACTCAATCGACTAGAGCATGTTAACACTTCACGTGTATCTGCAATAGATGGAACCGTTACTGTAGAAGTCGATTTTGAGAAGGGGAACCTCGCTGAAGCATCTGCGATTTTAACATCTCTAGGTAATCCTCCAAATTTGCCTTACATGCAACTTTCGGGTGTCGATCCTAGTGTGATCGCTTCACGCCATTCAGTACCAGTCAAGGGATTACCTAGAATCTTCAGAAGGCAACCTGGTGTCCTAGATTGTGATGTCGATAAAGATGGCAACATATTGTTACAATTGACTCCTGAGCCAATAGAAGAATTGCGTATTGCAATGGAAAGAGCTCTCAAAAGTGTGATTGGTGGAGATTACAAGTTGGTATCATCTAGTAACACTAAACTAACATCCGGTCAATGGAGAATGATAGGGTCAGGAATTGCATTCCTCATGCTATTGGCTTACATCATCACAGAATCATTCATCACAGAAAATCCATTTGTTCTAGGAGCAATTGGTCTTCTTGGTGTCTCTTTAGGTGGAATAAAGATGTTCAATAAAGCGATAGCATCCGTTAAAAATCGCCAACTTGGGTTCCAAGTTTTGACATCACTTGCTGTTATTGGAGCATCATATCTCCAAGCATGGGAGGAAGCACTGTTGGTTTTGATTCTAGTTTCATGGACCGAGCATATGGAAAATGAGGCACTCATCAAGGCTAGAGAGGCTATGCAAGGAGGGCTAGATCGCCTGCCGCGAACCGCTAGAAGGGTCCCTAAAAAGGAGATAGGAAAATTTTCGATGTCCTCTCTATCTGTTATTTCCTCTCAAAACCCCATGACCCCCACTACACATAGCCACTCCGGGCAAGAAGAAATTCCAGTTGGTCTAGTGATGAAAGGTGACCATTTGGAAATTAGAAGCGGCGAGTTGATTCCTGCTGATGGTAAGATTATCTCTGGTTCTGGTTCTGTCAACCGTGCACCACTAACAGGAGAATCTGTCCCAGTGGATGTGGCAAGTGGTGACGAATTACAGGCTGGATTGACTCTTTCTCGCGGTCCGGTTACAATCGAAGTTACCGCAGTTGGTGAAGACACAAGATTATCTGGACTCATCGACAAGGTACATTCATACAAGGAAATACCTACTAGGTTACAAGGTGCCCTAGAAAATTTCACTTCAATATGGGTTCCAGTAGTGTTGGTTGGAGCAGTGCTTGCTTGGTTATTACAACCAGATGCTGACTGGAAAATCATTCTCTTGCTTTGGGTAGTAGCATGTCCATGCGCTCTATTACTTGCCTCTCCTGTGCCGCATGCTGCAAGTCTTTCAATGGCTTCTAAATCAGGGGCAATCGCAAGAGGCGGAGACATTATGGAATCATTGTCCAAAGTAAATTTGGCACTTTTGGACAAGACTGGAACTCTAACTTCCGGCAAGCCACGAATAGGAAGTATGACGCTAGCAAGAGGGCGCAGAAGGGATACTGCAATCGCCCTAGCAGCGGGCTTAGAGGCATCATCTAACCATCCATATGCACAAGCAATCATCGCTTTTGCAGAGAATGAATCAATCGAACCAATGGAGTTAACAGACATCTCTGATATGGAAAATGGTGTATCTGCTAAACTCAAAGGATCTGAGGTCTCGTTTGTTCGAGCAGAACTTTCTCAAGTTTCAGGTAAATTAGAGGAAGAGTTGCAATCTGCTCTAAACTTAGGACACGGTGCTAGTTTGTTGTTGAAGGATGGAAAGGCAGTCGCATTATTCACTTTTATCCATGATGATTTGAGAGAAGGAACCGCAGAATTGATTCAGGCTCTGTATGCCCAAGGAGTAAATGTTGAGATTTTGTCCGGAGACAATCAAGATGCGGTCGATGCACTTGCTAAGAGCATAGGTCTACAGGAAAATGCAGCGAGAGGAGAAATGACTCCAGAAGGCAAGGTTCAGTGGGTCCAAGATAGGTCCAAAACTCACATCACAATGATGGTGGGCGATGGATTCAATGATGCTGCTGCAATGGCAGCGGCAGATATTGGGATTGCCATAGGTACTGGTGAATCAGCCAACTTGGAAGCGGCAGACGTTTTGATTCCTGGAGACGACCCAAGATTAATCTCAGATTTGATAAAATTAGCAAAGCGAACTCACAACGTATTAATGTGGAACATAGGATATTCGGTTGCGGTGACACTATTCCTTGTATATCTCGTTCTTGCGGGTGTTAACGACAGCCTTGCAATTGGTGTATTAGTCCACGAACTGAGTGTTATCGGTGTCATCATTAATGGGGCAAGACTGTCGGGAACAGGCGGTACTTTGCAACTAATTGTTGACATTTTCAAGTCGATTTGGGACGGTACGATTGAATCATTCAAGGCACTATACGACTCAATCTAGTCTTCGAATTGAACGCTACCTTCAAGCCACATGGCGATTAGGGCTATACACAGGTGGACGCTCTTGGCTAGAGTACATGCAGACCCGGTTAGCACTTCTTTGATGCATCCAACACGCCGTGCGCTGTATGTTGCACTTCTCGAGGCTGATGAATATACAACTGTCCAATTACAGAAAATCGTCGGAGTTGACCGCTACAATTTGTATCACCACTTGAGGAAACTCGAGTCGCTAGGTTTGGTGATGAATCATAGAGACCAAGGTCGAACAAGATGGTGGTGTGTAATAGATAGAGTCCCACTTCCAAACGATGGTAGTTCAGCCACAAGCCAAAACTCCCTTGCAACCATCGACTTATCGAATCCAAGGGTACAAGCCGCTGCTAGAACTATGTTGAGAGAGTTGGCAGAATTGTCTGGAACAACTTTAGATTTAGATTCCGCAACTCTTCAAAATTTGGAAATTATCGGTAGAAGGAGTTGAGTAGCGCAATCTCTCAAAAACCAAAACAAGGAGGGCCAAGCATGTCGGATGAAGAGTCTAGCGCAGGTGTAGAATCAAGAATCTCTGCGCCAGATCTGTCTTGTCCCAAGTGTAATCATTTGTTACCAAATGGATTGGGCATCATAACTTGTCTAATGTGCAAATCCGAAGTTAAAGTTGAACATCAAGGCACTAGGAAAAAATGGAGAGAAGAAAAAATAGGTTGCCCATCCTGTTCCAAGGTACTGATTTGTGGCGTGGATAAAAGGCCAGCAAATTTGCAATGTGCGTCCTGCCATACTCATTTTGTCCTTAAGCCGAATCGGCCAAAAATCGAGGTATCTTGTCCTTCTTGTGAGCGAAAGCTGCGAATGAACAAGCGACCTGGAGAAAGAGAAATCACCTGTCCTGCATGTGAAGTCGAATTCAAAATATCATTTTGAGGTGATTTGATGAAGACCACATTCAGGATGATGGGAATTGCAGATTACATCACCATTGTGAATGGTTTATTTGGTACTCTTGCAATTTTCTTCCTCTTGCTTGCAGTCGATGACATGGGTGAGCCATATACACAGGGCGGTGTATTGACCGATTATATCTGGGCGGCTATGCTGTGTATTCTTCTTTCTGCAATCGGGGATATAATCGACGGACCAATTGCTAGAAAATATTCGAAGCAACAACTGCTCGGTGGATCTCTAGACATAATGTCTGATTGTATCTCATTCTGTGTCGCCCCTGCATTGATGATTTTCGCAATGTTTGGTAGGTGGGGTGAAGCGACACCAATTTGGACAATTAGCCTTGCAATCGCATGTTCTTGGATGATTGCTTGTGGTATGTTGAGACTCGCTAGGTTCCAACACGATGAAGGGGGCTATGTTCCATATTTTCACGGAATGGCATCGCCTGCAAATGCGATGTTGATTATTTCTGCAGCAGGTCTAATTTGGCTGCAACCGTCTTCTGGATACGGCCCCGACCTTACAGAATGGAGTTGTGGGATCTGTTTTGGTGAGGGAGAAAAGCCGTACCTTGATTTCATAATTCTTCCAATAATGCTAATCAGCGGTGGTCTGATGATTTCTGATAGAAAAATGTCGAAACTGAAATCAGGGATTCCAATGAAGTTGAGTGTTGTCCAACTCACTTCACTCTTGTTTGCAATTCTACATGCGATGTCATTGACACACAAAGATGACGCTGGAGTTGACTTGTCTGGAACATCATTTACCATGTTTTTATTCACAGTTTCTCTATTTTTGATGCTTGTATACATCGTAATGGGTCCACGTTTAGTAGACTTAGAATCAGAACAGATAGAACAAGAGTAGTGGCAAGCGCGAATGGTCGTATAAATCGCCTCGCGACGACCGTCACCAATCGCGCTCCTTATCTATCATGAGAAAGGCATGAGTTACCGGATGGGAGTATTATGAGTGCTAGCGATAGCAAGTCAGGAGATAAAGTGGGGTTGAGAAGAGGAAACTCTTCTGGCAATATTGACCTCTCTACATTGCGTGCTCAATTTACGTCTACTCCGTCCCCATCCTTGGATCAGACGTTAATGCAGAATTCACGTTTCAGAGAGGAAGAGAAACTGCGTGCAAAGTTGCGTAGAGAAAGCAAACTCCGCCGTGAGGCATTAGCTGAGAGAATCTCATTAATGCAAGATAACATGGCTACAGACATTTCTAGGCAACACGAAATGACCCTCAATGCATTCGAGACTGAATTGCGAGGTCAGATGGAAGAAGAGTTGTCTAAGTTGGAATCCGAAGCACTGACCAGAGAAGAAATTCGCCTAAGGGAAATGCATGAGATGCGTCTTGAGAGAGAAATTAGCGCTCTCAAGGAATCTCTCGAAGTGGAGCAAAGTCGCAAGGTCGAGGAACACAGAACAGCAGTAATCTCTCAGTTGGAAACACAATTGTCCGACGAGCATCGCAAGAGGTTAGCATTCCAAAGAGAAAGATTGGAGGTAGAATTCAATCAATCTCTTCAAAGAAAAATCCGTGAACTGGAAGCCACAATTCAGAAAGAAATGGAAAGCAGGTTCACTGAGTTAGAATCCAAGGAAGTTGAGAGGCTTGAGGAAGTTCAAAGCCAAAAACTCGCCGAGAGAGAGGAATCTCTGCGTCGAGGAATCAGAACGAGGTTGGAGCAACAACTCAAACTTCGCCTCAAGCAAAGAGAAGCAACCATGCGTGCTGAATATGAAAGGCGTAGCCTGAGGCTGGAAGAAGACATTGCAGCCTCAATTCAAGAGGAACTTGAATCTAGACTCAATTCAGAGACCAAAGAACTCGAAGAAAGAATGCGCCAGGACGTCGAATTGGCAGTTGCAAGAAGAAGAGAGCAACTCAGAGGAGAAGTCGAAAGGCAATTGGAATCGCAATACTCTGAGAAATTATCAGAGCGCAAGAGTAGATTGCGAGAAAAGTACGACTTAACATTCTCAAAGGCTGTTGACGATATTTCTCGTTCACTTGAAGCAGAAATTGAGCAAGAACTCGAAGCAAGAATGGATGTGGAATTCGCAGCATATAGGAATGCTAGAGAAGCCGAAATCCAGAATCGCCTTGCAAGGTTCCGGTATGAGAGAGAAGCGGAGTTACACGACCAGATGGCGGAACGCTATGATTCGAAGAAGGTCGATTGGTCTGAGCGCCTAGAGTTAGAATTCCAAGCTCGTGAATCTGCTGCTCGTAAGGCAATTATGTCTGAAATCGATGGTAGGCTGCGAAATGAAAGAATCACTCAGGAAACAGACCTCGACCTAATCAAGGAAGAAACTGTTCTCGAACTCGAGGCGGAAATGGAAGAACGCCTCGCAGAATTCAGAGCCCGAAAGGAGGAAGAGGTCGCAACTCAACTCGAGAGACAACTCGACAAGAGAGAAGAGATCATGCGTAACAAGGCGCTTATTGAAGTCCGAAAGCGTGAAGCGAATATTCGTGCAGAAATCGAGGCACAACTCGGTGTCAAGCGTGCTGAAATTAGAGACCGTTTGTCTACACTAACTCAGCAAATGGATGACTTCAGATCAATGGCTGAAGTCAAGATGCGCGAATCGATTGAGGCTAAGGTACAGGGAGAAATCGATGCTGATGAAGCAAGACTTGCTGAACAGCAACAAGAATTCGAAAACCTACAGTCCCAAGACTCCCGTGCGGAGAAACGTCAGTCTTGGTTACAAGCAATTTCTGGACAGGGCACACAAGCACAGCAACCTCAGATGGGTGTAGACCCAAGCGCACTCGGTGCTAGACCGAGTGCACTAGGCGCATCTGCTGGAAGAGCTCCACGCGGGGCACTAGCACAAGCCGCGGCTCAACACACTCCTTCGATGGGTCTGGCAGGAATGAGAGCACCACGCTCTACTGCTAAGTCACTCAGCGGTGCTCAACCAATCGCACGACCTGTAAAGGCGCCCATTGGTGGAGCAGCACCTCTAGCAGGCAGGCCAGCAGCAACCCTGCCTCAACCAATTCAGCCGAAGGTAGTGAGGCAACCACTTGTCAAGCCACCAACTCAACTAACTCAAGAAGAACCATCTCCAGTGGTTTCTAGTCCTGTAGTTGCAAGCCCAGTTATTGCACCTTCACTTGTGAAGAAGCCGGTAATTGCCCCGCCTGTAGTTTCTGAACCTCAGGTGGTTGTACCAACAGAACCTGTAACGCCAGTAGTCGAAGAGATTGAACCAGAAATCGTAACTGTAGAAGAAGTTGAACCAGTTATTGAAACTGTAGAAGAAATTCCAGAGGTTACTGAAGAAGCAATCGAGCCTCAGGTCGAAGAAATCGAGCCTGTAATCGAGACCGATTCAATCGTTGAAGAAATAATCGAGACGATTGAGGAAGAAGTCGAACCGGTGCAAAAAATCGCAACAATTACTCCTTTGAAGCGTCTTGAGCCTGTTCAGACCGCCGAAACAGTAGTTCTAGAGCCTGCAAAACTGAAGGTTTTGACACCTGTGAAAACAAAGGTGCTCACCCCTATAGAACCTAAGGTTTTGGAACCAGTGAAGAGAAGAGGACCACCGCCATCTTCAGCACCAGGTCAGAGGCCAGGGGCAAAGGTCGCACAGACGCCTACAGCGACTCTGAGACCAATTAAGAAACTGAAGCCAATCGACTCTAACCTAGACAAGGATTCAGAAGATTGAGGCCAACATTATTGGTTGAAATTCAAACACTTCACTCCGTGTTATTCATACGTCGTGTATGATTGGAGATAATCATGAGGAGAGTTATTGCGTTAATACTCGCAGTACTACTTTTGCCAGCGCTACCCTTTGCTGAAGCAAATTCTAACTTGATCGATGTTGGGGTAATCGATACTGAAGATGGCAGATTCATGCATGTCTCATTCACCTCATCTTCCACAATGGTCACTCTAACAAAGACAGGTAATCTTTCAGAACATTTCTGGGGAAGTGGTGAATTAATCACTCAATGGTCAATTGAACTCAACGTTACAGCCAACTCAGCTAATGTAGATTCAACAGGACTTCAGGTCGCAGTAGCACACAATGGTGGAGTATTGGTTGTAAATACCCAATCAAGAACAATCACCGGTAACTACAACTCGACTAGTTCGGTTGACGAAGTCCTTTGGGATTCTGAAGGAGACATGTGGTTCGGATTCCACGGCGGGGAACGTAGAGCTAAAGAATTCAATAACGGTGCTCCAACTGGTGAAGCGACTCTTGCGCACAACACAGCGCTTACATCTATGACAATCATCTCCGAAGACCGTATTGTTACATCAGGAAGAGACAACTTGGTGAAGGTTTTCTCGCAAGATAGTGTCTTAGAAAAAAGCCTATCCGATTTCAATTCATACCCAACGAAAATCATCAATGATGGGAATGGCAACATTATCGTAGGTTGTACGAATGGTGACTTGTTTAGATATGATTTCGATGATTGGTCCATGGAACAGACGTCGGTTTCAAGCGGCCAAAGCATCATTTCGATTTCTATGGATGATTCCGGAGCGATATTAGTAGGTACTCAAAATGGGAAATTGCATCAAATCAACTCGACTACTTTCACTGAAGAAAAGGAATATTCTGCATCTGGTAGAGTAATATTCGGTACTTTTGGAAACAATGGCGAACTGTACATAATTTCCACATTTTCAACATCCTCGAAAATCAGATTGTATGATCTAGATTCCGACGGTGATGGAGTAACAGATAGCTTAGATGCTTTCCCAACTGATTCAACTCAAGATGAAGACGCGGATGGCGATGGATATGGTGACAATCCAGAAGGGAACAACCCAGATGCTTTCCCAGAAGATATCACTCAATGGGATGATACGGATGGTGACGGATATGGAGATAATCCAGACGGTAACGACTCTGATGCATTCCCTACCAATCCAGAACAGTGGAGTGACTCTGATGGTGACGGCTATGGAGACAACATGAACAAACAAGGTGGCGACAGATATCCTGATGACTCTACACAATGGGAAGATTCAGACTTTGACGGATTTGGCGACAACAAGAATGGAACCGAGGGAGACGACTGTCCAGACCAGAACGGTTTCTCAACCATCGATAGAACTGGATGTAAGGATACAGATGGTGATGGGTACTCAGACCCATCCGGCGATTGGAGCGTTGCAGATGGTGCAGATTTCGCAATAAATGACGATAGTCAATGGTCCGATACCGATGGTGACGGATACGGTGACAACCTGCAAGGCAACGACCCGGATGCTTGTCCATTAGAATGGGGTAACTCCACAAGTGCTTACATTCCTGAGATTGCAAGCGATGGTTCTCTTGAACTAAACTTCGTAGTCACAGAAAAATTCGGTTGCATCGACACAGATGGAGATGGTTTCTATGATTTCGCAGATGACCTTCCAGAAGATTCTCGTGACTACATTGATTCGGATGCAGATTTAGTAGGTGCTAGCCAAGATTATAACGATTCAAACAGGCTCGTTCAAACCGTTTTTGACCATTGTGAACTAGTTGTGACAGATGTTACAGAAACGTGTCAAGGAGTACGGGACGTAGATTACCAAAACTACGTCACAGACAAAGAAGCAAAGGGAGAAACTGCAAAGCAATACTTTGCTTGGGTGAAATCCCAAGAAGAGGCTGAGGCCGAGGAATCATCCAGCGACCAATATCTTTCAACTGCAAAAGAAATAGCTCCGTTCTTGGGTGGAGGATTCGCAGCAATAGTGGCAGTATTGTTGATCTATGCTGCAATAGGCAGTGCCAGACGAAGAAAGGCTCTGGTGAAAACCTACGGAGTACCTTTCGTGCCGGATGGTGAAAACACCGCAGAAGCAGAAGCACTTGGCGGAAAAGCAGGACTTTCAGGTTCTGGTGGTGTAGATTCAGACAAGTATTGGGACGATGATGTCGCACCAATGGAAATAGAGAATTCTAACGAAGAAGCCGAGATTGAATCTGGTTTCGATGACATCGATATCAAGGGAGATATGGATGTTGCAGAATCATCAGGTGTAATGGAAGAATCTGCATCTCTAGAAGAGTTAGCAGGACTACCTGCTCAAACCACGACTGCTGAAGCAAGCCAGGTGAATGAAGCGCCTGCACAACAAGCACCACCCGAAGCGCCTCCATTACCGGCAGAAGGTCTTCCAGACGGTTGGACAATGGACCAATGGAAATGGTACGGTGCAGAGTGGCTTGCAAAGCAAGGTAAGTGATTAATCGGTTCGCCAAACAATTGGTAGGGAAGATTTCAGTTCACCGAGTTCTGCTCCGGTATATACTGGAACTCCGTCTACTTTCAAAGTATTAGCAATCAACCAAAGGATAGCGTTCCAACTCTTTGCGTCAGCGAACAATTCAATCTCTCCCATTGTAGCTTTCACTAGGAGTTTTCCTGCATCACTCTTTGAATCAAAAATCGCATGCACTAAATCGGTAGTGGAAAGTTTGTATCCCGAAGGTCTCCATTCCATCATTTTACCACCTCAGACTTTGAATGGTGCTAGATTTAGCCTCTGTACGAGATGTTCGGTGCTTACGTCAGCAACCTCTTTCATCTGTTCTCTGAGTTTGTCTAACTCACCGTTCATCTTTCCTAATTTGTGAGCGCGAATCATATCTGCTAGAAACGAGTCTACACTACGATGGCCATCCATCGTTCTTAGAGTGTTCAATTGCCTTCTAACTTCATAACTTACACTTACTGAGGTCATCCCTTCCCCTGTCATGAGGTTGATGCGCTCTATAGACTACTTGAAGTGCGCGCGCAATAAACCATGCAAAGTCGTGATTTTTTGACCGTATCAAATGGAGCGGCCTTGTTTTTCCAATAACAATCTAGGATGTTCGGTAACTCCGAATTGCCTTCTCATTTCTTGAACTCTCTCGTGATATTCTTTGGTCAGAGACCAATACTCTCTGCTGCCAGCACCGGCACCGCTCTTGCTTGGTTTGTTCAAAATAACTGTCGGAGCGCCCGTCCATGCAGCTTCTGCAACCTTAGCCAATCTTCGGATAGGTGTCTTGAACACCTTCCTCGGAATCTTTGATTGCACTTCATTGCAGACGTGGAGTGATAGTTTGGACCTCTGGTCTACCATTGTCATAGCAACGCCGAAGATCTTCAGGTTTCGATTGATTCTCTTCTGAATCATCTTTACACTGTTCATAAGCATGCTGAAGCCTTCCAGTGCGTAGTACTCTGCCTGTACTGGAATAAACACCCAGTTTGCTGCACAAAGTGCATTGATTGAAAGCAATCCCAAGGAAGGCGGTGTGTCGATGATAATGTGGTCGAATTGGTCAATTATTGGAGCCAGGGCTTCTCTTAGTCTAGTCTCTCTCCCAATTCTATGGCTCAATTCTATTTCAGCACCAGATAGATGTATGTCGCTAGGAAGCAACCACAAATTATCAACAGCTAGGTCTTCAGGAACCCTGTTGGAATTGTCATTTCTTTTCGACCAAGCTTTTTGCATCGATTCAGTAAGTTCTGCTGGTGAGATGATGTACTCTTTCATTAAGGGTAAATCTTCACCACTATCATTTACAAGCAAATCATATGCAGTTTTCTTGATTTTTTTCTTTTCAACACCAAAAGAGGTAGCACAATTACCCTGAGGGTCCAAATCGATGAGAAGGACCTTAGCAGGTGGTACCTTGAATTTGGGGTTGCCTTTTGCCAAGGCAGCAGCGAGATTGACCGCAGTGGTCGTTTTTGCACAACCGCCCTTCTGGTTCGCAACTGCCACTACCATCTTGTACGGATTCATCTAGACCCTCCCAAATCTCTCTGCGTTGACACGGCCAAATCGGCGCTCCCCTGTAAAGAGTCGCATTGAATCAGAGCAAATCATCCCTGTTGAATGACAGGAACTGGTACTTCGGACAAAATCTTGCGAACGATGTGCATACCAGTGATTCCTCGAATCTTTGCTTCTGGCTTCATTACGATTCTGTGAGATATAATCTGCAGAGCGATGCCCTTGATATCATCAGGTATCACGTAATCCCTTCCATCGATTGCAGCCGCAGCACGTCCAGTCTTGAACAGTGATTGGCTAGCACGAGGAGACGCTCCGTTTACAACACGGTGATCTTCACGAGTTCTTTGCACGATTTCAACAATGTATGATAGAATTGCAGGGTCGACGTGAACGGTTTCAAGTGCCTTTTGCATTGCAACTACTTTCTTTGGCGAGGTAATTTGCTCAACATCGTGCTGGTCCTTTCCACGCAACTTACGACGTGCTAGAATTGCCTTCTCTTCCGCACGGTCTGGGTAACCCATACTCATCTTCATCAAGAAACGGTCCATCTGTGCTTCAGGCAGCGGGTATGTTCCTTCTTGCTCGATTGGGTTCTGAGTAGCAAGTACGACGAACGGAGCAGGCAACTTGTGAGTAATACCTTCAATTGTAACCTGCTTTTCTTCCATCGCTTCTAACAGAGCAGCCTGTGTCTTTGGAGGAGCACGGTTAATTTCGTCAGCTAGTAGAATGTTTGAGAACAGAGGTCCAGCACGTAGTTTGAACTCACCAGACTTTTGGTCGAACATGTACGTACCCATGATATCGCTGGGCAGCAAGTCAGGAGTGAACTGAACACGCTTGAATTTACATCCTAGGGCACGTGCGAAGGTGTTTGATAGTAGGGTCTTTGCAAGACCGGGGAAATCTTCCAGAAGCATGTTTCCATTCGATAGAATTCCGACAGTAACTCTTCGAAGATTCTCATTCTTACCGATGATTACTTTCGAGACTTCTCCCATAAGGGAATTAGCAATCGAAGACACTGTTGCAATCAGGTCTTTTGTGCGGTGGTCACCTGCTGGTGCTCCTGCTTGGAATCCTGCGTTCATGGTATTAACACCTCTCGGTACAACTTGACTACCTGCACCATCCATACTTCAAGGTATTGCGTATATAAGTCGCAAGAATTCACGACGCACAACGATTTCCTTATCTGCCCCAAAAGTGGTCCTGCTTACGATGTAGGCGGGTAATTTCCTCTAGGATTTCTTCTTCGATAGGGGTTAAGTCGAGTTTTCTCAATCTCTTGGCATGTGAGGATGGGATGTCTACCCAAAATTCGTCACCTTCTTCGATTTGCCTACCGACGGTTGGGCCCATAACGGCAACCGCTAATTCTTCTCCTTGATGTCCCTGTTTGACATCCTCGCTTGACCTTGTTCTAAGGCTCTTGATTTGACCGATGGGTGTACCATCTAATTTCATGATTTTTTGTCCTATGTGGACTCTGCCGCCTAGGACTCTCATCCCGACAATTGCAGGGCCCTTATTTCTGAAAGTGTGGTCTTTCAAGTACAGTAAGTGGCCAGGGTAAACCAGATTTTCTCTAGCAGCAGAGTCCATCTCTGCTTTTGTTGTGTCTCTCCATTCTTCAAATTCTTCAAGAATTCTGTAAATGATATCAGCGCTGATGAATTTTATTTCAGCATCTGGCCCCTCAAGCTTGGGCTGAACTTCTGTGTTTCCCTTCACTGAGAATCCTAGGATGACTTGATTGAGAGCATCATCTGCGCACTGGGCTGTAATTATGTCTCTCTTGTTAACGGGACCAACCGTAGCCATTCTAATTGGAATCTCCATCTTGTCTAATTCGAAAGCTAGCGCTTCTAGACCGCCCACAGTATCTGCTTTGATGACAACCCCTTCTTCAGCGATGTCAACAGATATTTTCGCTTCCTTGAAAGCCTCTTTCTGTGCAATCGCCTTCGCTTCATCGGAATTGGTTTGACGCAACGTCGTTCCCGCTAACACGTTTTCTAAGTTCGGTGCTACAATCTTCAAACCACATGCGGCCACTGCATTGTCACATGCTTCCCAGCGGTCTCCAGCATCCCTCATTTCAGACATTCCCTTTGGTCTAAACATCCCTTTGATGTGAGTTGTAAATGGGCCATCAGATCCAACTAAAGTAATCGTATCTCCGACATTTAATTCACCGCGATTGAGTATGACGTCGATTGTTTTTCCAAGGCCTCTTTCATCCTTCATCTCCAAAACGGTACCTTCACCGTCACCGAGTGTGTCTCTCAATCTCTCCTCAAGGAATCGCTCTGCAAGTCCGACAGTTACGGTAAGTAGGTCTTGCAGGCCTTCGCCATCCTTAGCGGAACAAGGCACCATTGCTAGGTTTGATTTGAAATCACGAATTTTGTCATATCTCTCAATATTGAATCCGTGCTCGCTGAATTGACCCAGGAGTTTCCAGTATCTTTCTTCGAACAACTGGTGCACATCCTCTCTTTGACTCGACCATGATTCGATGAAAGAGCGACCCTCTTCAGTCCTCCAGCCGTGAATGCGGTCCACCTTGTTTGCAGCCACGACAAATGGTGTTTTCTTGTCTCTAAGAATCCTCAAACTTTCGATTGTTTGAGGTTGTAATCCTTCCATAATGTCTACGACAAGGATTGCGATATCTGCAAGTGCACCGCCTCTACTACGAAGACTGGTGAATGAGTGATGTCCGGGTGTGTCGATGAATAATAATCCTGGGCTGTTGAAATCCTTGCCGCCGGTCATAGCAGCACAGGTTTCATTCAGGATCTTCGCAGGAACCTCGGTGGCACCGATGTGCTGTGTTATCCCTCCAGCTTCTCTATCCATCACGCTCGCTTGACGCTCAGATCCTAGGGACCTGAAATGGTCGAGAACGCTGGTCTTTCCATGGTCTACGTGACCAAGAACCGATACGATTGGTTGACGTTGCCAGCCGAGGTTCTTAGCCTCGTTTTCAGGGCTAGATTCCTCTTCAGACATATCAAATTCTCCAATTGGAATTTTTAATTTTGCAATTGACGTTCAATTTCACTCATAGACCCAAGACTGGCTGTCTTGAGTCCACTCGTTAACGCCTTCTGGGAACCAAAGTCCAAGTTCAAATTCTGCAGTTTCTGCAGCATCGGAACCGTGAATCATATTGTATCCGATATCCATTCCAAAGTCGCCTCTGATTGTACCAGGGGCAGCTTCTCTTCCGTTGGTAGGTCCAATCAGATTTCTTGCAACACTGATTGCATCTCTGCCAGACCAAGCCATGCATACAACTGGTCCGCTAGTTACGAATTTGATTAGACCTGGGAAAAACGGTCTTTCAGAGTGAACAGCATAATGTTCCTTAGCGATCTCTTCGCTAGGAATAACCTGTTTCAAACCTACAAGTTGTAGTCCCTTTCTTTCAAATCTCTGGATGATTTCTCCAACCAGTCCTCTTTGTACGCCATCAGGCTTTACCATAACATAGGTAGTCTCCATAGTAATTCCACCATTGGCTGCGACCAACACGCCCTATTTGAGCGCAGCGATTGTATCGTCCTAGATGGATATCACTGGATTCCGCCTTTTACGTAATGGCGGGTCCACTTTACCTTGCGTGAGTTTCGCTTTAGCTTGACCGCATTCTTGCGAGCCTTGCTGTTTGCGAACCACTGTACTGTACCGTCGCGGCGGATGAACATCAAACCTGTTCCAGGTTCGATAACATCGCCGGAAAAACTGCAAATTCTCTGTTCTGGCATTTGTATCACCTAAAGTTGAGTTTACGGGCTTCTCGGCCAGTATCGATTAGCATTAGAATATCGCCGACACGAACAGGTCCTACCACGTTTCTTGTGATAATACGACCGACGTCTCTTGGATTTGGTGCATCGTTAACACGCACCTTGACTTGTGTAGCTTCACCAGTCATTCCGGTTCTGCCTACGATTTCGACGACCTCTGCTGGCCATCCTCCGAGTTCTTCAGACATTTCTTATTCCTCCGAATTCAGTTTGGTATTCAGTTGTTTAGCCCCTTTACGAGCTCGACAACTTCGTTGAATTTTTCTTGAGCACCCTTTGATACTTCTAGTAGGGCTAAGGATGCAGTCTTGACGCCGCCTGGCATTCCAGCTTCTTTTGCTAGGAACTCTTGGCTTGGAACGTATCCGTATGGGATACCTTTCTCAGCGCAGATAAGAGGAATGTGT
>JBMYVD010000003.1:74953-75274 GCA_049606035.1 Candidatus Poseidoniaceae archaeon
TGAGCCAGTAGTTCTGGCGGGTTGACATCCTCTGCCATAATGATGAACTTTGCAGTACCGCGTTCAGCAGCCTTAGTTACCTCATTAGATCCTTTCTTCATTCTTCCGTTGTTGTTAGCCTGTACCATTTCGTAGATCTTGTCTGCGACATCGCCAGGGGTCTCATATGACACGTGTGCACTCATTGAAATCACTCTCATGCTTATGTGAAGCAATGCTGCGCACGACCTCGCGGATATAAACACGACGGATTGCCTTTCAGCAATCACAAATTCAAATCTGACAGGATTTCACGCACACCTCGAGCCAATGCAGCGCCTC
>JBMYVD010000004.1:0-234 GCA_049606035.1 Candidatus Poseidoniaceae archaeon
TTTGTCTGTGACACTTAACTGATATTTAGGGACCTTAACTTCAGGCTGGTTTGTTCACCTTTTGTAATGGTAGCTTACCCACCATCACTCACTGCTCGTATCTACAACGATTACACCTTCGGAGTTTGGCAGCACGCCGAGGAATCGCTTCCCCTAAACGCACAATCAGTGCTCTACAGCGTAATCTATCTCCACTAACGTCTACCTACGAGTAGTTTCACGCGGAACCTGCTA